>JAAYAN010000095.1 GCA_012719345.1 Ignavibacteria bacterium
AAGATATTAAGGATAAACTTGAATTTTTCAAGATATTAGAAAAAATTGCCGGAATTGCTTCTACTGAAAATGGGAAATCAGAAATATTTAATCTTACTCCTTTAAAAAACAAGGAAGAAATAATAAAAGAAGGAAAGTTTGTTTCAGAAGCAAAAAATATTTTAATCGAATTTGATTACCCGCCTTTTGAATATTTACCTGACTTAAGCGATTCTTTATATAAAGCACAAATTGAAGGAAGTATTCTCGAAATAAAAGAAATTAAGTATATTCTTGTATTAACACAGGTAAGCCGAAAAATATTTAATTATTTTAACAGCAGAATTAAAAATGAAAACCAGCTTACAGAGGTTATAAAATATCTTTTTACTGATAAAGTACTGGAACATCATATTGACAGAATATTTGATGAAAAAGGTGAAATATCGGATAGTGCCAGTGAAAATCTCAGAATAGTAAGAAAAAAGATTATAGAAAAAAAAGATAATCTGAGAAAAATTGTTAATAGGATACTTAAAACATACAGTGAAAAATATCTTGTTCAGGAAGAATATATCACTATGCGGGACGGACGTATTGTTTTACCTGTAAAGGTTGAGTATAAGCGGCAAGTAAAAGGATTCATCCATTCGGAATCATCTACCGGGCAGACAGTTTATATTGAGCCGGAAGAAACGCTTGATATGAATAATGAAATATTATCTTTAACTTTTGCTGAAAAAAGAGAGATTGATAAAATTCTTTATGCAATTACAAGAAAAATCGGGCAAAACACTCAATTACTTATTCAATCCTTAAATACAATTTCTAAAATAGATTCTATATTTGCACGGGCAAAATATTCAATTGAAATAATCGGAGCATTTCCTTCGTTTGATAGTAGTTCAAGTTTCCAGATTATTAACGGAAAACATCCGAGCTTAGTAAAAAAACTCGGGAATGAAAAAACAGTTCCTTTAAATATTGAAATTAAAAATAACAGAGTAATTATAATAACCGGACCAAATGCAGGCGGTAAGACCGTAGCATTAAAGACTTTCGGTTTACTTGTTTTACTTGCGCATTCGGGAATTCATATTCCTGTGCATCCGGATTCTAATTTCCATTTTATTGAAAAAGTATTGGCAGATATTGGAGATGAACAATCAATTGAGGACGATCTTAGTACATTCAGTTCTCACCTAACAAATATTAAAAGCATTATTGACAATGCTGATGAAAATACACTTGTATTACTCGACGAAATAGGAACTGGAACAGATCCTGCCGAAGGTTCGGCTTTAGCAACCTCCATTTTATTAAGTCTGATGAAAAAAAGAGCAATAGTACTGGCAAGCACTCATCACGGAAACCTGAAAATTGTTGCAGATAATATTGAAGGATTTCAAAATGCATCGATGGAGTTTGATAACGAAAAATTAATGCCAACTTACAAATTCCGTCAAGGAATTCCAGGTTCCAGTTATGCTTTTGAAGTTGCAAAAAGAATTGGATTTGATGAAGAATTTATAAATACAGCAAAAGAATATCTCGATACCAAAAAAAACAAAGTTGAAGAATTAATTATCAGCCTCGAAACAAAATCGCACACTCTTGAGCAAAAATTAGAAACTTATGAAATTGAAAATACCCGATTAAGCGGTTTAACAAATTTATATGAAGGGCAGCTGAAAAAACTTAATCAGCAAAAAAATGAAATAATAAAGCAGGCTAAGGATCAAGCGGAAAGATATCTTAATAATATAAATAAAGAGTTTGAATCTACTATAAAACGGATAAGAGAAACTAATGCCGATAAAGAAGTAATTAAACAGGAAAAACAAAAAATTGAAAAACTGAAAGAAGAGACAATCAAGTTTTCTAAAGAAAAAATTAAAACAGAAAATATTGAAGAAACAGTTAAAATTGCTTGCGGCGATTATGTTAGAATAAAAGATACTTCTACTGAAGGAATTGTGAGTGAAATTGTTGAAGGGAAAGATAATGTTGTTATTTTAGCAGGAAGCATAAAGCTAAAAGTAAAACACAGTAATTTAATTAAGATTAAAAAACCTTTATCCGAAAACACGGGTTCAAGTATTTATTCAAATATTTTTACGGGAAACGTAAATTTATCACTTGATATTAGAGGAAAAAAGCCTGAAGAAGTTGAGTTTGAAATTGTAAGATTTGTTGATGAAGGCGTTTTGGCAAATTCTTCCAGGCTAGAAATTATTCATGGGAAAGGAACAGGAGTATTGAAAAATACTGTCTGGAATTTGCTAAAAAAGCACGAATCTGTTAAAAATTACTATTTCGCAAATGTTGAGTTCGGCGGCGACGGTGTAACAATAATAGAATTAAAATAACATAAATTGGAATTATTATTTTCATTTATTTATATTCTCATTGTCAATCTAAAAAGATTACATAAGTATAAGAAACTTATTAGTCATTCTTTATTAGGAGGTAGCGTGTTAAGAAATATTTCTATAGTATTATTTGCTGCAATCTTTTCAGCCGGACTTTTTGCGAGCGGTTTCCAGATTAATGAACATGGTTCAAGAGCTATGTCTATGGGCGGCGCTTTTACCGGTCTTGCTGACGATCCATCAGCAGTTTATTTTAATTCGGCCGGTATTACACAACTGCCAGGTACTAATATTAGTTTAGGTGCTACCTTAATATTTCCTACAAGCACATTTACCGGACCTGCCCCTCAAAAAACTTCATCTTCATTGGAAAAACAGTTTTTCACACCTGTTAATTTTTATTTTACACATCAGTTAAATGAAAAACTTTTTATCGGTCTGGGTTTTAATAGTCCATTCGGACTCGGCACAAAATGGGATGAAAATTGGGTTGGAAGATATAATGCCCTCGAGACAGAAGTTCGTACTTTCAATTTATCTCCGGTAATTGCTTATAAAGTTACTGATAATTTTTCAGCAAGTTTCGGCTTAACTTTATCGTATGCAGATGTTTTAATAACCAGAAAAATTGCTGCAGTATTTACAAACCCTATGAATGGAACAGTTATTCCTTTAGATGACGTACACCTAAAAATGACAGGGGATGCAATAACATACGGTTTTAATGCCGGTATTTTGTATTTCCCTTTGAAAGAATTATCTATCGGCGCATCATTTAAAAGCCAGATACGTTACGAAATGGAAGGGGATGCAGAGTTAACTTTACCAAAAATACCAAGCACTCTTTCAGCTTACGAAAACCTCATTTTAGGAAGAATGGCTGTCGGTTATCCTCACGGACCCATAAATGCTCCTTTAACAGTACCTATTGTATTTACCACCGGTGTTGCATACAGAAGTCCTGAAGGTCATAAAATCGTTGCTGATTTTCAATTTAACGCTTGGGAAAGCTATGATAAACTTGAAATTGAATTCGCTGAATGGAAAAATCCGGAGAACGGATCAAATGTAAGTTCTTCTAACAGAAAATTTAAAAACAGCTGGATAGCCAGATTAGGAGGCGAGTTTCAAGCCTTAGAAAAATTTCGTTTACGCGGCGGAGTATATTACGATAAAAATCCTATTAGAGATGAAAGACTTGATTTTACGTTGCCTGATGCAGACAGAATCGGGATGAATATTGGAGCGGGTTTTGATGTTACAGATTATATAACAGTTGATGCATCATATTTGTATATTTATTTCTACGACAGAGAAATAAATACATCTGGAGAATTTATTCCTATAAGTAAGGTTCCGTTAAATGGTTCATATGAAACCGGAGCGAATTTATTCAGCTTGAATCTTTCATTTAAATTATAATGAAAATTAACTGTTAAAATATTCTTAATAAATAACAAAGATATTCTTTTAGTTAAAAAATACGGAGGAAGTATGGCTTTTTCTTTAAACAAAATTATGCTTATCGGCAATATCGGAAAAGATGCCGAAACAAGATTTACCCCTAATAATGCTTCGGTTACTTCATTTTCAATAGCAACAACTCATGGCTATAAAAACAAAGACGGTCAATGGACAAATGAAACTACTTGGCATAATGTAGTTGCTTTCAATCTCTCCGATTTTGTTAAGGAAAAACTTGTAAAGGGAAAAAAAATATATGTTGAGGGAAGACTTAGCAAAAGAGATTACGAAAAAGACGGTGTAAAACAATATTTTACAGAGGTTGTTACCGATTCTTCAGGAATCATTCTACTTGAAGGAAAGGATGACAATTATAATCCGGGAAACAATACATCCCAAGTTGCCGAAACAAGCAGTGATATTGGCGGAAGCACTGAAGAAAATAACGATCTGCCATTTTAGTTTATGTTAAACAAAATAGGTTCGAAATTATTTGGATACCGATGTAGTAATTAATCTAACGCTCTTATTATTATTTCTAATTGCATCCGGTCTGTTTTCAGGTTCCGAAGTCTCGCTGTTTTCGATTGACAGCTATAAATTGCGTGAACTTAAAAAGGGAACTGATATTTTTGCAAAAACAATAATAAGTCTTCTTGAATCTCCAAGAAGACTTTTAGTTACAATATTAATTGGGAACACGCTTGTTAATGTTGCTACTTCAATAATAGCTGTAACTTTTGCGTTTTCTGCATCCCAATATTTCAATATCAGCATAGATGTTGCAATAATTCTGCAGATTATTGTTACAACTGTTATTATTTTAATTGTAGGAGAAATTACACCGAAAGTAATTGCTGCAAAACATCCTGTAATTTTTGCTAAGATAGTTTCTATTCCGCTCTATTGGATAAGTGTTTTGTTATTTCCAATTGCAAAAATACTTACAGATATTATAAAGCTTATTAGCTCAAAAATGGCACTAAATAAAAATAATACAGCTTTATTTCCTTCAGAAATTAATGATTTGGCGGAAATCAGTCTTGAAAAGGGAACTATTGAAGAAGGAGAACAGGAACTTATTCAAGGAATTGTATCTTTTAAAACTGTTACAGTAAGGGAAGTAATGACCCCCCGGGTTGATATAGTGGCTGTTTCCTCTGATACTGATTTTGATGAACTTTTGAAGATAGTTACAGAATCTGGACACAGCAGAATTCCGTTATATAAAAACAATATTGATGAAATTGAAGGAATTATTTACGCGAAAGATTTGCTTCCATATTTTACAAGTTTAGAACTAAGAAAAAAACTGCTGCTTACAAAAATTGCGCGAAAAGCTATGTTCATACCTGAAAATAAGCTTATAAGCGATCTTATGCAGGACTTTCAGAAAATGAATATGCATGTTGGAATTGTTGTTGATGAATACGGAGGTACTGCCGGACTTATTACGATGGAGGATATTCTCGAAGAAATTGTAGGTGAAATTAAGGATGAATATGATGATGATGAACAGGAAATATCGGTAATTAGTGATAGTGAATATCTTGTCATCGGAAAAGTATCAATAGACGAAATCAATAATCTTTTGAAAACCGATATTTCATCTGAAAATGATGATTATGATACTATTGCCGGTTTTATTTTTAATCATTCGGGAACAATACCGGAATTGGATTATAAGTTTATTTTTAAAGATTATCAATTTACAGTAAAGGAAATTACTAATAACAGAATAAATAAAGTTCATATCCTTAAAATATTAAACAAGGAAATAGATGCTTAAAGGATGCGCAATTAAAATATTTTTTATTATTATAATTATTGCAGGCGTCGGTTACTATGTATATCTAAAATTCGGAAACGAGATATATTCCTATGCAAAAAAAGAAACTCTGAATTATGTTTTTTCTGGTCTTGAAGAAAAAATAAGCAGGCTTGATTTAAAAGACAAAGAATTTTTAGAAAAGAATAAAAATGAGTTTGTAAAAATACTTAAAAAAAAAGAAATTTGGGAATCTGTTAAAGAAGCAAAGAATTTTATTCTGATTTTAGAAAATGCTCTCAGAGATAAAAAATTATGCAGCGAAGAAATTGAAAATATAAAAAATATGGCCGGAACAAATGAAAAACAGCAGAAAATCGGAAGTTAAAGTCGGAATTCTTACAATTGTTGCAATCATTCTTGTTGTTTGGGTAATAGGGTGGGCAAAAAATATCAATCCCTTTGATGAAAAAGTTAATTTGAATATTTCATTTGATTCTGTTGCAGGATTGGAACCCGGAGATCCTGTTGCCTTAAACGGTGTTAAAAAAGGTTATGTAAATTTTATAATCATCAGTGACGATGGAGTAATTGTTAATGTTGTACTCGATAAAAATATTCAAATAAAAGAGGATGCGGAATTTTCTGTGATGATGCTCGATTTAATGGGCGGGAAAATAATTCAGATAAAACAGGGAACATCCGACAAGCCTATGGATTTAAAGGTTTTGCAAAAAGGGAAATTTTCCGGCGATGTTGCAACTGCGATGGCAGCATTAAGTTCGGTGCAAAGCGATCTTATAGATTTGGTTCATCAGTTAAAAATTGCTGTTACAGGAATTAATAAATTTGCCGGCGATGAAGAATTTCTGGATGATATGAAAAGCTCGTTTACCGAAATGAAACGCACAATAACAAATCTGAACAGCATACTGAACGAGAACAAAGAAGGTTTTAAAAATCTAATTGATTCGGGAAATAAATTTTTAAATGATGGTAATAATCTGATTACTGATACAAAAGAACCCTTAAAAAATTCTATTACTCAATTGAATTCAGTTCTTTTAAAATCCGATTCGCTTTTAACTAAGTTAAATAATTTTTCGGATGAAATTAAAAGCGAAAAAAACAATATTGGTAAAATTGTTTATGATGAGCAGATAGTAAACGATATGAAGAA
Source organism: Ignavibacteria bacterium (assembly GCA_012719345.1). Taxonomy (GTDB): domain Bacteria; phylum Bacteroidota; class Ignavibacteria; order Ignavibacteriales; family Melioribacteraceae; genus JAAYAN01. The sequence continues at coordinate 6,764 of JAAYAN010000095.1, forward strand.
GTCCTTAGAACAATTAAAAAAATTAACTGATATTTTGCTTGAACAAATTCAGGACAAAGGGATTAATGTTGATGCAAATATCGACTTATTTTAACATATGGTTATTGGCGTAGGAATAGACATAATAGAAATAGAGAGGATAAAGAAAAGTGTAGATAAACTTGGCAGCAAGTTTTTAGATAAAATTTACACTGAATTGGAAAAGCAGTATTCTCTTTCAAAAGCAAACAAATACCAGCATCTTGCTGCGCGGTTTGCAGCAAAAGAAGCCATTATTAAAGCTTTATCATCTATATACAATGAAGGTTTCCGGTGGAAAGATATTGAAATATTCAATGAGTCAGGCGGCATGCCAAAAGTAAAGTTAAGCGGAAAATTAGAATCTTTGATTAATTCCGAAATGGACTTGAAAATTTCAATGAGTCATTCCGAAAATTATGTAACTTGTTTTGCCATTTTATATTCAGTCAAATAAATATCTCTTTTTTACAATCTGCAGTTATTCATATATTTCTGTATTAAAAATAAACATATAAAAAAATGCTTAACGAAAAACGCGTAATTGTTGCAATGAGCGGAGGTGTCGATTCCAGCGTTGCTGCTGCCTTATTAAATTTGCAAGGATATGAAGTTATAGGTATTACAATGAAAACTTGGGGCTTTATGGAAGTTGGCGGAGCTCCAAAACACGAATCCGGCTGCTGCTCTCTAGATGCAATATTTGATGCAAAAAATGTAGCGGATTCTTTAGGTGCACCTCATTATACGGTTGATTTTACAAATGAATTTGAAGAATACGTTATTAAGAATTTCATTAGCGAGTATCTGGAAGGGAAAACCCCAAATCCTTGCGTTGTATGTAACAGAAAGATTAAATGGGAAGAACTCTTGCACAAAGCAGATTCACTTGATGCTAAGTACGTTGCTACCGGGCATTATGCTATTGTAGATTATGATTCAGATAACAATAGATACCGCCTGAAAAATTCACCTGACAGTACAAAAGACCAATCTTATGCATTATGGGGATTAAGTCAGGAAAGCCTTAGCAGAACACTGCTTCCATTAGGGAAATACAGCAAAACGCAAATAAGGGAAATGGCTGCAAGTTTCGGATTAAAGACGGCCAATAAACCCGATAGTCAGGAAATATGCTTTATTGCTGATGATAACTATCAAAGATTTCTCCAGGAAAAAGTCCCGGATAAATTACAAAAATTAAAAAAAGGGGAAATGCTCTTTAATGGTAAAAAAATTGCTGAACACAAAGGCATTCCGTTTTATACAATTGGACAACGAAAAGGACTTGGTATTGCTTTAGGCAAACCGGTTTATGTTACCAAAATAGATGCCCGCAATAATGTTGTGGAATTGGGTGAGAAAGAAGATCTCTTAAAGAAAAAACTTACTGCCGAAGAGATTAATTACGTTTCTGTCCAGAAATTGAATGAAGGACAAAGAGTGAAAGCAAAAATCCGATATTCGGATAAAGCTTCTGATGCTTTGGTAACAAATGCTGGAGAAAAAAGCTTTTCAATTATTTTTGACCAGCCCAAAAGTGCTATAACACCTGGACAATCTGTTGTTGTTTATAATGATGACGGATATGTTTTAGCCGGCGGTATAATAAAACAAGATATTTAATAGATTATCTTGTTAAAGATATCTTGTGTTAAGTGAAGTTTATCACAATAAAAAAAGATTATTTGTATTATTATTTAAAGTAAGTATTTAAATTAAAAAACTAATTTAGTAGATTACATATACAATTAATGGTTCTGAGAAAAAAAAGTTTATGTTACTAATTACTAAAAACTCTATAAGATGCTTTAGAATAAAAAATAAACTTCTAATTAAACCTTGTCCGGACCATTAGCCTGCCTTGAAAAAAATAAAAAATTGAAAGGAGTTATAAAATGTGCGGTATTGTTGGATATATCGGTGAAAAAAAATGTGTCCCGATTTTAATAGAAGGTTTAAAACGTCTTGAGTACAGGGGATATGATTCTGCCGGAATAGGCACAATTGAAGACGGCGAGTGTAAAGTTTACAAAAAAACAGGGAAAGTATCTCAGCTTGAAGATAAAATAAACGGAAGAGAAATTAAAACTCCGTTGGGAATAGGACATACCCGCTGGGCAACACACGGAGCACCTACCGAGACAAATGCACATCCGCATTTTAACGGGAAAAACTCGATTTTAGTTATTCATAATGGTATAATTGAAAATTATGCGACTCTGCGAAAAGCATTGATTTCAAGCGGTTTTAATTTTATTTCGGAAACAGATACCGAAGTATTAGTCCATTTGATTGACAGTTTTAAGAAAAAAGGCTTCTCATTATTCGAATCAGTAAGATATGCGCTTAACGAGGTTGAAGGAACTTATGGAATTGCAGTAATATCGAGTGATGAACCTGATAAAATTATTGTAGCAAAAAAAGGTTCGCCTCTTGTAATTGGAATAGGAGATGAAGAGAATTTCATTGCTTCGGATGTTTCAGCATTAATTTCTTATACAAGCCAGATTGTATATTTAGAAGACGGCGAAATAGCAGAAGTAAAAAAAGATTCATTCTGTGCAAAAACAATATCCGCTGTTGATATTGAAAAAGAAATTCACGAAGTAACAATGAGTCTTGATGAAATCAGCAAAGGCGGATATCCCCATTTTATGCTAAAAGAAATTATGGAGCAGCCTGAATCCATACGAAATTCTATGAGAGGACGACTTTTACATAAAGAAGGGACTGCGAAACTTGGAGGTCTTGTTGGTTTCGAAGATAGAATTGCTGATTCGAAAAGAATAATTATTACTGCTTGCGGAACCTCCTGGCATGCCGGACTTGTAGGCGAGTATATGATTGAACAGTTCACAGGAATACCTTGCGAAGTTGAATATGCATCTGAATTCAGATACAGAAATCCGATAATCGGGAAGGATGATACAATACTTTTTATTTCGCAAAGCGGTGAGACTGCCGATACCTTAGCTGCTCTTAAAGAAGCAAAAAGAAGAGGCGCTTTATGCTTGGGGGTTGTAAACGTTGTAGGAAGCTCAATTGCCCGCGAAAGCGAGGCCGGTGTTTATATCCATGCAGGTCCCGAAATAGGAGTGGCTTCAACAAAAGCCTTTACTTCTCAATTAATAGTTTTTGCATTAATTACTCTCTTAATAGCACGTAAAAAACAGCTTAGTCACGTAGATGGGAAAACAATTATTAAAGAAATTGAATCATTACCCGAAAAAATCGAAAAAATTCTTAAATTGAATGATCATATTGAAAAAATTGCAGAAGAGTTTAAAGATTCATTAAATTTTCTTTATCTGGGAAGAGGTTATAATTTCCCGGTGGCCTTAGAAGGAGCACTTAAGCTGAAAGAAATATCTTATATACACGCTGAAGGTTATCCGGCTGCTGAAATGAAGCACGGACCTATTGCATTGATTGATAAAAATATGCCTTGCGTTTTTCTGGCTCCAAGTGATTCTGTTTACGAAAAAATTATAAGTAATATTGAAGAAGTTAAAGCACGCAAAGGAAGAATTATTGCAATTACAAGTGAAAACGACGATAAAATTGACAAGATGGTTGATTACACAATAAAAATTCCTGATACAATAAGAATGCTTATGCCAGTGCTTTCTGTAATTCCTTTGCAGCTGCTGGCATATCACATTGCTGTTAAAAAAGGATTAAATGTTGATCAGCCTAGAAATTTAGCCAAAAGTGTAACTGTCGAATAAAAAAGGAGGCTTTTATGCCTGGTAAAAATGTTTTAATTATGGGTGCAGCAGGTCGCGATTTTCATAACTTTAATGTATTTTTCAGGAATAACAAGGAGTATAATGTTGTCTGTTTTACTGCAGCACAAATACCTAACATTGACGGAAGAATTTATCCTGCAGAACTTGCAGGAAAACTTTATCCTAAAGGCATAAAAATCTACGAAGAAGAAAAACTTGTTAAGCTGATTAAGGAATACAAAATTGAAGAAGTATTCTTTTCGTATTCGGACGTTCCTTTTAACTATGTAATGACAAAAGCCTCCATTGTCAATTTTGCCGGAGCATCATTTACTCTTTTAAGTCCTGAACAGACTATGCTTAAAAGTAAAAAGCCGGTAATTGCTGTTTTGGCTGTAAGAACAGGATGCGGTAAATCCCAAACCTCAAGAAAATTGGTTAAAATATTACGTTATGCTGGGAAAAAAGTAGTTGCTATCAGGCATCCTATGCCGTACGGCGATCTTCTGAAACAAAAAGTTCAGAGATTTGCAGAAATTAAGGATTTAAAAAAGCATAATTGTACAATTGAAGAAATTGAAGAATATGAACCTCATATAGTTTTAGGAGGGATTATTTATTCCGGCGTTGATTACGAGGCAATTTTAAAAGAAGCTGAAAAAGAGGCTGATATTATTTTATGGGACGGAGGAAATAATGATACTCCTTTTTACAAACCAGATGTAACTTTCACAGTAGTTGATCCCCACAGACCCGGACACGAACTTTCTTATTATCCAGGAAATACTTCTTTAAGAATGGCTGATGTTGCAATAATTAATAAAATTGATTCAGCAGCGCCGCAGGATATTCTTGAAGTAATGAATAATATTAAAAAAGTAAATCCTGATGCAGTAATTATTGAAGGAGCATCTCCTTTGATTGTTGATAAGCCGGAACTGATAGCCGGGAAAAGAGTTCTTGTTATTGAAGACGGCCCTACGCTAACTCATGGCGAAATGAAATACGGCGCAGGGATAGTTGCAGCTCAAAAAAACGGGGCAAAAGAAATAGTCGATCCGCGTCCGTTTGTTGTTAATTCAATAAAAGAAACTTTTAAAAAATATCCTTCAATAGGTACACTTTTACCTGCTATGGGTTATGGAGCAAAGCAAATTAAAGATCTGGAATCAACAATCAATAAAACGGATTGCGATTCAGTTTTGATTGGTACTCCCGTTGATCTCGGCAGAATTCTTAAAATCAATAAACCATCGGCAAGAGTTCAGTATGAATTACAGGAAATAGGAAATAATACATTAGAAAAAGTTCTTAAGGCTAAAGGACTTTTATGAGAAAGCTTGCTGTTGTTGCGTTGGGCGGAAATGCTCTTGTAAAAGAAGGTCAGCGCGGGACAATAGATGAGCAGGAACAAAATGTATATGAAACCTGCGAAATACTTCTTGAGCTTATAAAGAAGAATTATAATTTAATAATTACACACGGAAACGGACCGCAGGTTGGCAATATTTTAATGCGAAATGAAGCCGGATATGAAGTTTATAAAATTGAAAAAATGCCTCTGGATATATGTGTAGCAGATTCGCAAGGCGGTATTGGCTATATGATTGAAAGACAGATGAGAAATGTTTTGAGTAAAGCAGGAATTCATAAGAATATTATTACTGTAGTTACTCAGGTACTTGTAGATAAAAATGATACTGCTTTTAAAAATCCATCTAAACCTATTGGTCCGTTTTACATAAAAGAAGAAGCTGCACTTCTTTCGAATGCAAACGGATGGGAATTTAAAGAAGATGCCAGAAAACGAGGATGGCGAAAAGTCGTCGCATCTCCGAAACCCATCGATATATTGAATAAACAGGCTATAGAAACAATGGCTGAGCACGGAATAATTGTTATTGCGGCAGGCGGCGGGGGAATACCCGTTTACCGGCATGAAAATAATTATCTTGAAGCAATTGAAGCAGTTGTTGATAAAGATCTTGCATCGGCACTTTTAGCAAAAGATATTAAGGCAGACGAATTTTATATAATTACGGATGTACCGGCTGTTTTCATTAATTATAATAAGCCGGAGCAAAAAACACTTAAAAATATTTCATTAAATGAAGCAAAATGTTATCTTTCGGAAGATCAATTTGGTTCAGGCAGTATGGAACCAAAAATTGAGGCTGCCATAGATTTTATTGAGAACGGCGGAAAAGTTGCAATTATAACTGATACAACGGGATTGTATGAAAATAATTCTGGAACACGGATTTATAAAAATTAATTGGAATAAAAATGAAAATTGATCTCAAAGGAAAAAATTTCCTTAAATTACTCGATTTTACACCTGAAGACATTAAATATCTTTTGGATCTTTCAATAAAATTGAAGAAAGAAAAAAAAGAAGGCAAAGAAATCCAAAGATTAATAGGGAAGAATATAGTACTTCTTTTTGCAAAAGATTCAACCAGAACAAGATGCGCTTTTGAAACTGCGGCAATGGACCAAGGTGCCGGAGTAACATTTATCGGTCCTACAGGTTCACAGATGGGAAAAAAAGAATCGATGAAAGATACTGCAAGAGTGTTAGGAAGAATGTACGACGGAATTGAGTACCGAGGCTTCGGGCAGGATATTGTTGAAACTCTTGGTAAATATGCCGGAGTACCTGTTTGGAACGGACTGACAGATGAATTCCACCCTACGCAGGTTTTAGCTGATTTTATGACGATCGTGGAACATTCCGATAAACCGCTTAATAAAATCTCATTTGTATATCTTGGCGACACACGAAATAATATGGGTAATTCCCTTATGGTCGGTTGCGCTAAAATGGGAATCAGATTTACAGCTGTTGCACCCAAAAAGCTTTGGCCTAATGAGAATCTTGTTAATATTTGCAAACAAATTGCAAAAGGAACAGGTGCAGAAATTAATTTTACAGAAGATCCGGTAAAAGGTGTAAGGGGAGCGGATTTTCTATACACTGATGTTTGGGTTTCGATGGGTGAGCCAGAAAGTGTTTGGGAAGAAAGAATAAAATTGATGAAACCATATCAAATAAATATGGAAATGATTAAGAATACGGCAAATTCTAATGTGAAATTTATGCACTGTCTTCCGGCTTTTCATAACAGAGAAACTACTGTAGGTGAAGAAATATTTCAGAAATTCGGACTTGAAGCAATGGAAGTAACTGACGAAGTATTTGAATCGGAATATTCAATAGTTTTTGATGAAGCTGAAAATCGTGTTCATACTATTAAAGCAGTTATGGTTGCAACTTTATTAAAACTTTAAAGAATTAATTTGCCAGAAGAAAAAGATATATAAATTTAGAAACAATTATTATTTTCTGTTTGCAATATTAAGAAAAAAAACATTATATTTCGTCTCGTAATTTTTGAGGGCAGATAGCTCAGTCGGTAGAGCAAAGGACTGAAAATCCTTGTGTCGGCGGTTCGATTCCGTCTCTGCCCACAAAATTTAACCTGGTTACCGAACCGGGTTTTTTTATTTTAAATTTTATATTACGCCTCTTTTTTTTCCGTATACTTTTCATTCTTGTGATAAATAGCAGAATATTTTAAAACCATTATTTTTAAAGTTAAAAAAATTATTTTAACTCCGATAATTCAATAGAGAAATTAAATTATCCCAGAAAAAGCAATAAAGAAAACTTTGAAAAAATAGGATAAAGATATAAGTTTTGAAAAACAATTTCTAATGCTTAGCAATAAGAGAAAAAACACTATGGAATACAAAATAAGCTTTACAAATAAG
>JAAYAN010000096.1 GCA_012719345.1 Ignavibacteria bacterium
CGTATAAACTGCTATACGTTGTATACATATTTACCTCCGGTTAGTCTTTTCCGCTTACTTTGTCTTTTTTCTAAAAGCCAAATTAGCATTTTCTATTAAACTAACCGGAAGTATTTCCTTATTTCAATAACATTAATTTTTTCACTGAAGAAAATTCACCTGCCTGCAATTTGTAAATATAAACTCCTGAAGCGAGATTGCTTGCATCGAATTTTACTTCATAATTTCCGGCAGGTTTTTGTTCGTTTACAAGAGTGGCAACTTCACGTCCAAGAATGTCGAAGATTTTTAAAGTTACCAACCCCCCTGTTTCCCCCCTTTGGTAAAGGGGGGAGTTGAGAGGGGTTCTGAATTTTATTGTTGTTGTGGGATTAAACGGATTCGGGTAGTTTTGTTCTAATGAAAAATCAAATTCTTTTGTCTTGTTTTTTTCAATTGCTGTTGAATAATCTATAACTTCCGAAAATTTTTGCCAAATTTGATTATTAAAATACGGGGCAACTTCAACTGAGCTGTCCGGAGCTTCTCCCATTCTCACAAGAACAATACCTAATGACGGAACAATATTTAATATTTGTCCATTCTTTCCCAAAGCAGCTATCATATCCGGCGGAGCAGCCGGCGCCCACGTGCCTTGGATTACTACTTGAGTGCGGGGAAGCATATAAGATTCCTTTCCTGCAAGCCACCATAAATATCCGTAGGATTTGTTTAACGATTGCGATGTATTTATCATTGAATTGAAATAGGATTCATCATTAAGAAGTGTATCCGTTTCCCAAATGCCTTTATTTTGGATAAGAATTCCGAATTTTGCCATACTCCGGGCTGTGCTTATGTAAATATTGTTATAACCGGAAGTTACCCACAACCCGTTCATCCCGATTCTCGAACGGATTTTTCCATTAAAATACAAGTTTAAACTTTGACCTGCTGCATTTTCAAGAACTCCATCAAGCAGCGTATAAGGAGCGTTATGATATGCCCATCTCACCCCTGCATCAGCTTCATATTCAAGACAATTTGGTTCTGTACAAAAAGGATCGATAACATTATCATTTAATCCTGAAGTCATTGTTAATTGATTCAAAATCGTAATTTGTCTCTCTTTCTCAGGAGGACAGGAAGTCCACCCATTGCCAAGATATTTTGATGATAAATCGGTAATTGATAAAAATCCTTCTTCTTGTGCAATTCCCACCAAAAATGCTGTAAGTGTTTTACCGGCTGAAGCCCAATACCAGTTGCTATCCTGCACAAATGTTCCAAAATACTTTTCAATTACAATTTTACCGTCTTTTAAAACAATAAATGCTTTGGTGTTTTTCTCTTCAAGAAAGTTGTAAAGAGTATCAAGTTTATCAGAAGACCAATTAAGTGATTCCAATGAAATTGACTGCCATTCATTACCGGTTTTCGGCGGGAAGTATAAATTCTGCCCCATCAGATTTAAACTATACGTAATCAGAAAATAAAAAAAACAATTTTTATATTTTAAGACTCTTTCAAGATTCATAATTTTCAACCTTATTTTAATAAATAAGAAATTTGCTTTTATAAATTACACTATTTTTAAAATTATTAACAGATAGTGTTGAAATAATATCTTTATTTTTGAATAAATGAATCAGACTCTTACATATAAAAAAATATTCTACTTTTGGCTTCCGCTAGCAGCAACTTGGTTAATGATGGCTGTTGAGGGACCTTTTCTATCTGCCCTAATTGCGCGTATGCCCGATGCAAAGTTTAATCTTGCCGCTTACGGTGTGGCGTTTTCGCTGGCACTTGTTTTTGAATCTCCTGTAATTATGATGATGAGCGCTTCGGCATCTTTGGTAAAGGATTATAAAAGTTATTTGAAACTGAAAAAGTTTAATCTGTATTTATGCGGAATTTTAACTGCTGCGCTTATAGTGTTTCTTGTTCCGGCAGTATTTCAATTTTTAGTGATAAAAGTAATTTCCCTTCCAAAGAATGTGGCTGAGTTAACCTATCATTCGCTTTTCTTTCTTATTCCCTGGCCTGCTATGATTGGTTACAGGCGCTTTTATCAAGGTGTAATGATACGAAGCAACCAAACGAAAAAAGTTGCGGCAGGAACATTGATAAGATTATTTTCGATGTCGGCAGCTGGTTTCCTCTTATATAATTTTTCCGGTTTTACAGGTTCCAGTGTCGGAGCCGCGGCTTTAGCAATAGGTGTAACTTCCGAGGCAATTGTTACAAAATTTATGATTATAAAAACTGTTAAAAATCTTAAAAACCAAAATGACCTGTCCGAAAATCTTTCGTTTAAGGAAATTTTAAATTTTTACTTTCCTTTAGCACTTACTTCATTTTTATCGCTCGGGGTTCAGCCTATTCTTACTTTTTTTATCAGTTCATCAAGAATGGCTGTGGAATCTTTAGCTGTTTTGCCTGTAATTAACAGTCTTATTTTTATTTTTCGGAGTATCGGATTGTCTTATCAAGAAGTTATGATAACTTTGATAGGTGAAAAAAAAATCAATTACAAAATCCTTCGGGATTTTGCATTTTATCTGGCGGTTTTTCTTGTTGCTCTAAGTTTTTCTATCGGTTTTACACCTCTTTCAAGTATATGGTTTATTAAAATATCGGGACTATCCATTGAGCTAGCAGATTTTGCTCTCGCTCCTTATAAAATCATTGCTTTTATTCCGGCTTTAACTGTTTTGATTTCTGTTCAGCGGGCTGTTATTATGATTTCTAAAAACACCAAACCTATTACAGGAGCAACTTTAATTGAAGCTTGCGGAATTATACTTTGTATTTTTATTATGGTAAGAATCTTTGACTTTTCGGGGGCAGTTGCCGCAACCACTGCAATTATATTAGGCCGGTTTGCTGCAAATATTTATTATATCCCATTCTTTAATAAAACTGTACAAGGTTTTACAAACTTCAATAAGATTATTTCTCGATAGTTTTCAAAAATCTTCCAAAGTCTTTATCGCTTGCAAGAATATGTGTAAAAATCCATTCTTTTAGGAAAATAACGAGTTTAACGTTTAAAATTAGTTTACGTTCATTACTCATTTTCTGCAATTCACTAACCTGTCGTCTGAAATATTCGTGTTCTTCAATGTGTTCGTTTAAGTGTGGATAATTTATCTCTTTAAGTAAATCTTCTTCTATTTTAAAATGATAAACCGAATAGTCGAAAAGTTCACTAATTGTTTTGCTGATAAAACCATAGTCCTTTTCGTTTTCCTGTGCATCTTTAAGTTCATTTAAAAGCTCGAACAGTTTTTTGTGCTGCTCATCAATTTTTGTTATACCAACCGAGTAACTTTCTTTCCAGCTTATATCCATTTTTTGTTAAGCCTTTCCAATTATGAACGAAGAATATTCTTTATCGCTTCCGAGAATATGCGTTATAATCCAGTCTTTTAAATAATCTATTGTCTTCAATGTAACCATTATTTTCCCTTTTTCGGAAGATTTTATTAAATCATCAATGTGTTTTTCATAATATTTGTGTTCTTTTATATGCTCTTCCAATTGCGCATAACCTGCATTTTCCATCAATTTTTCTTCCTGGGTAAAATGGTATTTCGTATAGTCGTAAAGCTCCTGCAGTTTTTCATCAAGCATTGCCGAAGCAATTCCTTTTTGCTGAGCATCGTAAAGATCGTTGTAAATTCTAAATAATTTTTTATGCTGGTTGTCAATATCTTCAATCCCGATGCTGTAAATATCTTTCCATTGCAAAACCATATAATCTCCTTTTTTTAAAGAATTATCGGATAATTTTGCGGATGTTTAAAAATTAACCCAAAATAGTCATTAGAACAAACAATAATATGATTTAGCTTTTAATATTGACTATTTTGGGTAATCCCGATTTATCGGGATGTTTTTCAGGAATGTATAGATTTTGTTAGTCGATCCGACATTATATTATTTCCTAATGGCGGATTTGAGATTAAAAGCCGAACATTAAATGTGCGGCTTGAATTTTTAATTTACGGATGTTTCCGATGCAATTACATTAAGCTCAGGAGCAGCAGCTTTTTTAAGAGGTTTCATCCCGAATAAAAACCGCATAAAATTGAAAGGACGAACTGCCAAAATGTAAATTAAAACAGTTATTATAAAGGATAGAAGACTTATTGTAAAAAATCCGCCAAGAATGCTGTTTGAAAACTGCATAAAATAATACCCGATAAATATTATCACAGTTTGATGCAAAATGTAAAAAGGATAAATGCCTTCATTGGAATACTGCAAAAATGCCGACTTTGTATTTAAATATTTCTTTCCGTAGCCCGAAATTGCCAAAACCCAGCTTACGCCGGTAATAATTTCATTTATCTCCCATATTATTTGAATTGTATCATTCGGAATATATTTTGCAACTATTTCCCACAATCCGGCATACATA
>JAAYAN010000097.1 GCA_012719345.1 Ignavibacteria bacterium
TCATCGATTTCGCAGTAGATTTTTGTTATGTTTTTCATAGAGTTTTTAATAAAATGCTCTACGAGCTAAACATTCTTATTTCTTAATTAATTCCTTATTTGTTTTTTTTATATCGAACTCAGGTTAATATATTTTGCAATCCTTCCATTTCAATCTCTTTTTAAAATCTTACTCTTAATTTCACCCGCCTCTGGCGGGCTTAATCTTAATCTGCTTCGGTTATGGCGGTTCATCTTCTTGTCCGCTTTCGGCTTGGTCATCTTCTCCCTCGTCTTTTGTTTGTTCTTGCGCTCTGCTCTCGGCGCTATGCTCTCTGCTAAACACCCAATCATCCAGCTCCGCCTTCGAAAAGAATAAAACCTTCCCGGTCGGTCTGTGGCAGGGGATAATTTTTCTTGAAGTTAATTTGTAGAGGTAAGAATGTGAAAATCCCAGGTAATCTGCAGCCTGGTTAAAGTTGAGAGGTTTGCTTGCTTGCCGGTAGGCAATGTCATCACTTCTTTTAATAAGTGACTTTATCTCAGCAAGTTGTTTTTTAATTTCTTCTGCTTTCATTTTCCTTTCATCTCCTTTTATTTGGCTTAACTACTCCAAAATAAAAGGGGATGATAAAGGGGAACAAACGGGGATTATCGGGGGATTAGGGGGATGATCCTTTTTTATCGGCTTTTATTCGCAACCACAATTAAATTTTTGTCTTTATCTTTTTTTAGTTGCAGTTCCAATTTTCTAAAATAGTCACTTAACGACTTTTCGTTCTTTATAGTCATCTTGTATTTTTTCTTTATTTCATTTGTGACCATCTTGCTTAAAGTTTTATCTGTTTTACTTTCTTTTAATATGGTTGTAATACTTCCTTCAAAAATCAAATTTTCACAGGCTTTTTTTGCAAGATTTTTCAATTGTCTTGTCGGTATTTCCATTTTCCCATTACCGCTTTCACGTTCAACTTCTTTCTGATAAAGTCTGCTTCCTATAATCATATTAAAAAACGATTTTTCACTTTTCGCCGGAGAAAATACCGGATTATGTTTTTCGTTCATTTTATTTATTGCTTTTTCAATACATTTTGAATGTTTGATACACAAGTCATATAGTTTCTCAAATTTCTCATTTGGGTTTTTCCCATCAATATAATCAATAATTTCCGTAAGTTCATAACCTCTGTCCTCATACCATTCTTCCAATCCTGAATCGGCATAATTTTGTGCCATTCTTATATATTCCGTTAAAACTTTTATGGTTTTTCCTTCTTCCAAATCTTCTTTCAAAAAATCAAAACCATATAGCCCCTGTTCATCATAATCTTCAACTTCTGTTGCATAAACAGCAAATCGTCTGTCAATACATTGCGAACAAGTTCCGCAATGAGAATTCATTGGTCCTTTCCCTCTTGTCTCACTACAGGAAACTGAATTATTAAGTAATTCCAACTTATCATATTTTTTTAACACTTCTACAACATCAGTTTTGGTTTTATAGAGAAAAGGGTGCTCTATTTTAAAAGGTCTTTCTGCTATAGCTGAAAATAATTTCTCAAGATGTCTTATTGTTTTAGGATGTGTTGTCCTGCTCGTTCTTGAATTCATCAAATCCTGTGTTTCTGCAAAGTTCAAAGAAGTTATTCCGTTTTCAAACACATACAGTTTATCTTGTCCGTAAGTATGTGCAATTGCAAAGGATATCGATGTAAATAAAAATGATCTTGTCCTTTGTGTTTCGTCCTTTGCTTTTTGCTCGCAAAGTCCACATTCGTACTTGAAATGTTTGCATCTGTTCGGATACAACCGTTTCAACTCTTCAAATAAAGTATTCTGTTTTGTATGTGTCCCCGGGAACCCTGATTGGTGGCTTGCAAGGCATATTTCTGCATCAGTTGTTTCCAATAACTTAATAGCTCCAGAAAGTGAATCTATCCCACCTGAAAAAAGCATTACTTTCATATTTTCAGGTTTATCCATTACAAAATTTTCATTATCAAAAAAACTTGTGGGAAAGTCTGTTTCAGCTTTATAAAAATTGAAATCATAACTATGATCACCGCTCATAAAAAGCAGTGACTTTTTTAATAAGTTTTGTATATCCGTTCTTGTCCAAAAATCATAATCTCTTACCGTAAAATGAAAATTCAGTGATCTTGCCCAACTATGGTATTCTAAATCTTCTGGGCCACCTCTGTATGTTTTTCTGTCTGCAGCAAAAATGTAGCCTGCCATTTCAAGCAGGTCTTTTAATCTGTCATCAAGTTTAAATATTTCGCTGACAAAATTATTCAGGTTAATCTTAGTATTAACATTATCACATTCCTTATCGTGGTTTAATTCTATATACCTGCTATCCTTAACTTTGTCCTTAAGTTTTATTCCGTTACAGGCTATGGTGTATTCTTCAGAAGCAATCATTTGGCTTCCTCCCTCAGGAGTTCACCTTTCATTTTCCCAAATGAAGTATTTAAGAAGTGTCTGATTTCACCTCTTTCTGGTATACTGTCTTTTACGTGATTGTTATACCATCCGGCGGAAAATGATTGTGTTATTTTTGCTGTTTCAAAAGCGTGCTTTGATATGTGATCAATTTCTTTCTCTATCTCTTTGGAAAACCTGTTCCTATCACTAATATTGCTGATTTTTATAGCCGCTTCTCTTTCTAGGAAATATTTCAAATATCTTTCTGTAAGTTTTGAAAAATACAAACGGGAAAGTTCACAAAAACCGCTTCCGTTTGAAGCTTTTCTGAATACCGCTTCTTGATCGATATCATTACTGAATAATGTCTGCCCTTTATCAATGTTTTGTTTGTACCAGTTATTTATAGCGTCAACTGCCGCTTGCCTGGCAAATGTCTGGTATTCGTGGGATACTAATTCGTTATTTTTGTAGTTATTTACACCCTTAACCAATTGAAAAAATGAAAATGCTTCTTTTTCTGAAAGAATATTTTTTTCGGATAAGTATTTTAATGGTTGTTCTTGTTTGAAGGCGTATGCTACTTCTACCAAATATTCAAAAGAAGCATTTATGGAAGGATCATTTTCTAAATTCGAATATCGTTTTTGTACGTTTTGGAGTGTTTTCTGTGCAATTGAAACAGCGTCTATTTTTCCTAAAGCAAATCCGCCTAAGCTGTCAACAATATCTCGCCAAATTTTCGATTTTGGGAGATAACCGTACCTTTTATGCCCCATCATTATTCCGAATTAAATAATAGCTTCTTCAACTTATATTTTTACTGCTCCTTTCCTACTTCTGTGGTTCTTTACTTAAATTATTTCATATTTTTGTGAAAATAAAAATATTTTTATGTAAAATCAATAATTTTATATTCATAACTTTAAAACAAAGTAATATGCTTATTTACAATAAGTCATTATTGTTTTATATTCTATATCAATTTTCAAGTGATATTTTTGTACTTAATAACTTCTGAGAAAATCAAATAGTGAGCACAAAATTCTTTACAAATAAAGATGATAACAGCCTCTTAAAGAAATTTGATGGGACATTAAGTCATATTCCTAATTTATATTTTTTTGATGCTCTGGTTGGCTATTTCAGGGCTTCGGGTTATTTTAAGATCAGACCTTTTCTTGAACCTATTACTAAAATCAGGATACTTGTTGGTATTAATGTAGATATCCTTACAAAGAAATACCACGAACAAGGCAAATTATTTCTTGAAAGACCGGAAGAAACTAAGGCGGCATTTATTAACAAAATGACCGGGAATATTCAGGATGCTGATTATGACGAAGAAATTGAAAAGGGAATTTTAAAGTTTATTGATGATATAGTTAAACAGAAAATTGAATTACGGGCGCATCCAAGTAAAAAAATACACGCAAAAGTTTATATTTTCAGACCCCAAGTTTTTAACGAGTACAGCACCTGCGAAGTAATTACAGGCTCATCAAACCTTACATGTACAGGTTTAGGCGCTAATCCTGAATCTAATTATGAATTTAATGTAAGTCTTCGTGATTATAATGATGTTAAATTTGCCACAGATGAATTTGAAAGCCTTTGGTTGGAAGCAGTTCCAATATTACAGGAAGAAGCAAAGGAGATAAAGAATAAAACTTACTTAAAGGATGATTATACTCCATTCGAATTGTATATTAAAATGATGATTGAATATTTTGGGAAACGGGTGGAATATGACCCTTATAATATTGAATTATTGTTACCGGATAGATTTACCAGACTGAAATACCAGTCGGATGCAGCAAATCAGGGGTATGCTATTATGATGAGGCATAATGGTTTTATTCTTGCAGATGTTGTTGGTTTGGGCAAAACAATTATTGCTTGTATGATAATAAAGAAATTCATTTACGAAAACGGTACACATTCAAAAGTATTGGTTGTAATTCCTCCCGCGCTTGAAAGTAATTGGTTGAAAACAACAGAAGATTTTCAGATCAGGAATCATTTTGAATTCATAACTACTGGCAGTCTTGATAAAGTGCTGAAAAAAGAAAATTATAAATATTCCGTCCCCGATAAATTTGATTTGGTTGTAGTTGATGAATCGCATAAATTCCGGAATGACTATACACAGATGTATATCGATCTTCAGGAAATATGTAAAACTCCGAGGAAAAGACCTGCTGAAAATGGAGATACCCGGAAAAAAGTTATACTGATTTCGGCTACTCCATTAAATAACCGCCCTCAGGACATTGAAAACCAGCTATATTTGTTTCAGGATAAGAGAAACAGCACTTTAGAAAATATAAGGAATTTGCAGGAATATTTTAGACCTTTAAACAAGCAGTACGACGATCTTTCTAAGGAATTACGAAAAGATTTA
Organism: Ignavibacteria bacterium; assembly: GCA_012719345.1. Taxonomy (GTDB): domain Bacteria; phylum Bacteroidota; class Ignavibacteria; order Ignavibacteriales; family Melioribacteraceae; genus JAAYAN01. The sequence goes on from JAAYAN010000097.1 coordinate 4,810, forward strand.
AGTGAAGCGGCAAGAAATAAGATATTAACAAAACTTAAAAAGTTGTTTCAAAAATTAAGAGATGAAGTAGTTGAACCGCTTGTGATAAGAAGAACAAGAACCGACATTGAAAATAATGAAGAATACCTTGATGATTTAACACAACAGAAGATTAAGTTTCCAAAAGTTGGTGATCCTATCCCATTGTATTATGATATGAATGAAACATTAAGTTGCTTATTCTATGAAACAGTGTCTTTAATTGTAGGTAGAAATGAAGAAGGAAATGAAACTGACGGACTTGGATACTACAGATATAAAGCTATTGAATACCTTGTAAATGAAGAAGATAAAAAGCTTTATTCAAAAGGCAGAACAACAGTAGAATCGATTTCCGGTCGGCTTGCTGCAATTATGCAGACGTTATTAATTAAAAGGTTGGAAAGCAGTTTTTATGCTTTCAAACAATCATTAAACCGTCTTCAAACAGCAATTGATAATATGATCAATATGTTTGATAATGACAAGATATTCATTGCTCCAGATTTGGATATAAACATATTGCTTGCTGAAGGATTGAGTTATGATGAGATAGAGCAGAGAATCAATCAAAAAGGTGGTAACAACAGGATATTTAAAAAAACAGCTTTTGAAAAAAGTTTTATAAAATTATTAAAACAAGATAAAACCAGAATTGACGAACTTGTTAAAAGATGGAGCAAAGTTAAAAACGACCCCAAATTAAATGAGTTTATAAACAGAATTAAGAACGAATTTTTCAAAAAATGAATTAACAATTCAGGTAAACTTGTAATATTCACGGAATCTAAAGAAACAGCCGATGAATTGACTGAAAAATTAAAAGAAACTACAAAGTACAATTTACTTACAATCAGTTCCGAAAACAGGCAGTCACTCGAAAATACAATTGCATTGAATTTTGATGCTAATATTGATGAAACCAAGTGGAAAGATGACTTTAATGTAATTATTACAACAGAAGTACTTGCTGAGGGTATCAATCTACACAGAAGCAATATAATTGTTAATTATGATGTCCCGTGGAATTCAACAAGACTTATGCAACGTATCGGGCGGGTTAACAGGATAGGTTCCAGAGCTGATAAGATTTATGTATATAATTTCTATCCTTCGGATCAGGGGGATGCAAAAATAAATTTAGTAAATAATGCATTAAGAAAACTTCAGGCATTTCATAGCGCTTTTGGTGAAGATAATAAAATATTTTCGTTACTCGAAGAAAAAGGTGAAGGTGCATTATTCGGTAATAAAATACAAAACGAAGAAAGCGAGATACTAATTTATCTGCGTGAGTTACGGGAATTTAAAAAGAAAGAACCCAAATGGTTTAGTGAAATTTCCAAAATACCTAACAAAGCAAGGTGCGGAAGATTAACAGACGGATTGACTGCCGATATTACTGATTATGAGGGCGTTCAATTCAGCCTTGACCTTGACAGGTGTTCTATATCCTACTTAAAAAGCGAAAACCATCCCGGTATATATTGTTTAGTTACTCCTGAGCTTAATACAAAAGAACTGAACTTTTTACAGGCAGTCAAGATACTTAAAGCAAGTAAAGATGAGAAACCTGCAAAGCTGCACGATTTACACTATATCCAAACATCAGCTGCATTTGAATTTTTTAAATCTGATAAAACACAGAGCAATATTCAAACACTCACAAGCAAGAATTTAAGTCCGGTTGAAAAGACGGCAAACAAAAACCTTAATTGGGCTAAGAAGTTTGCAAATACCGAACAGAAGAAAAATACAATAGCACGCGCAATCGAAATAATTAAAAGCGGAACCTATGCCAGCGCCGGACTTCCAAAATCGATAAACGATTATTTTAATATTAACCTTGCAATAACTGCAGATCCGGTTAAATTTATTGACGGACTTTTTAATGACGTTTTTGATAGAATAGATCTTTCGGTAAACGTTGAAGAGCAATTAAAAGGTTATGAAATTTTACGCAGTATAATCAATCCAAAGATTGTTCTTACACAAAGCTATTATAAAAATGAATAAATATAAAACGACAGCTTCTAACTAAATATTGGGATTAAAGCTTATAGGAAAGCTATGGCAAGCAGAGTACAATTAAAAAAATCTTTACAAAAAAATTATAACAGAACATTATTCGCAAACGAAATACTTAAGCCGGTTTTTCAAAACGGATTAACTTTACTATCTGTACCGCAAAACGTAACTGCCGATTTAACAAAAAGAGACGCCGAAATAATAGACAGCGTTGTAATATACGGTAAAATTTCGCTTGAAGATAGCAACGAAGTTACATTATACGAAATAACCTTGAAAGAGAATGTAAGAATTGAACTGAGCCGGGTTGCAATAGGTAATTATATCAGGAAGTTATTGTTAACTGGCGATTCTGCTTTAGTTAATTTTATTTCAAAAAATAACAACGGCACTTGGCGGCTTACTTTTATTTCAAAAGACAGCAAAATTACAGAAAAGGGAATAAAAGAGAAAACCACAAACACAAAACGCTACACTTATCTTTTAGGTCCTGCCGAAACCTGTAAAACCGCTGCTGAAAGATTTGAAATTTTAAGCGGTGAAAAAACAACTGATACCGAAGCCTTGAAAAAAGCTTTTTCTGTAGAAAAACTTGGCAAAGATTTCTTTAACGAGTATAAGGTTCATTACGATAAATTCATTAAAAGCTTAAAGGAAATACCAGTTGCAAAAATGCAATTCAAGGATGAAAAAGACTTGCGGGATTTTGTTAAAAAACTTCTCGGCAGAATTGTTTTTCTGTGGTTCGTGCAGAAAAAGGGCTGGCTTGGTGCAACTTCAACTGACTATAAAGACGGCGACAGGAATTTTATAATTAACTTTTTTATTGCAAGCGGCGGCAACGAATCTTTTTATCCCGCTTTTTTATGTAATCTTTTCTTTGATACGCTTAACAACAGCAGAAGAGATAATGATAATTTCGTAATGCCTGATGGTAAAATAGTAAAAATACCATTCCTTAACGGCGGTCTTTTCGATAAAGAAGATAACGATGAAAAAAACATTGTAATAAAACCGTCTTTGTTTCATTCTCCCGAATATGACGACGACCCTAAAGACAGAGGTTTCTTCGACTTTCTAAACGCGTATAATTTTACAATTTACGAAGACAGCCCGGATGACCAGATTGTTGCCGTTGACCCTGAAATGCTCGGGCACATTTTTGAAAACCTGCTTGAAGATAACAAGGACAAAGGTGCTTTTTATACGCCCAAAGAAATTGTTCATTATATGTGCAGGGAAAGCCTTATTGAATATCTTGCCGAACATTTGGGCAGAGAATACAAGGTTTTTAACAAAATCACAGATGACCAGCTCGATTCTTTTGGTAACGAAACAAGAATAGGACAGCTTAACTTACTTGAAGAAATTACTGATAAAACACTGAAACGGGAAGATATTGAATATATTGTTAAATATAAGGAGATAGCCGGACTTGAAACTGAACACCTCACAAAGATAAGCAAACTTCTCGATTCCGTTAAAATATGCGATCCCGCAATTGGGTCGGGCGCTTTTCCTATGGGGCTGCTCCAGGAAATTTTTGCAATTAAGGAAGTGATCTCTTACGAAACAAACACCGTGTGGAAACCAGCCGAAGTTAAAGAAAACATTATACAAAATTCTATTTACGGCGTGGATATTGAGAAGGGCGCTGTAGATATTGCTCGTTTGCGTTTTTGGCTTAGTCTTGTTGTAGATGAAAAAAAGCCTAAAGCTTTGCCGAACCTCGACTATAAAATTGTAGTTGGTGATAGTTTAATCAGCAAGTTTGAAGATGAGGCAATTGAAATAACTTGGGAACCTAAGTTTACCCACGGTGCATTGGATAAATATTCTACTGAGATTAAAAGGTTGTTAGTCGAAATAACTCAAATGCAGAGGAAATATTTCAATGCAAAAAACGATGAAAAAAAAATTCTTGCTAAGCAAATCAGGGAAGCAAAGTTAAACTTGTTGATAAACCAGTTAGGCTATAATAAAGAAGTATTTTTTAACACCACAATGGAAAAAGGCGGTTTTGCGCCTACCGATAAAGATAAAAAATACAACGCTGAAAGAGAACTACAATTATTGACCTTCGACATTCATATTGATAAATTGAAGAAATTACTTACCGATGAGAATAAAACCTTTAAACATTTCGATTGGAAACTCGATTTCCCTGAAGTTTTAAATCCGTATCTTAAAGGGAAAGATGCCGGGTTTGATATTATAATTGGAAATCCACCGTATGTGAATATTGCAAATATATCTGATAATCTATATCGACAATACCTCCAAGAAAATTATTCAACAGTAAAGAATAAATGTGATTTATATAGTGTATTTATAGAAAAAGCAAGGCATATATTAATACTTAGTTGAAATTTTAAAAAGAGACTCCCAAAGTTTTAGTAATTTATGATTGCAAAAAAAATAAAAACAAAACAAAAGGAGTCTCGAATGAAAGATAATGAAAATAGGCAAAA
>JAAYAN010000098.1 GCA_012719345.1 Ignavibacteria bacterium
CGCGGACTTCAATACTGATCTTCCGCTCACGGATATCGTTAATGGCCGATCTCACATCTTTGACCGAACACTGAAACCACTCGCCGTCTTCTCTTTTTAAACTGCGGCGGCTCAAATGCCGGTGCACTTCGTGATCCGTGAAAGCCGTGCCATCGCTTCTGACGGCATCCTCAACCAAAACGATCCGGTATTCAACACGACTCGTTTTTAACTGCTCGGCCACCCGGTCTTGCGCGTTGCGGACGGTGTAACCGACCTTGAGTAATCCTTTATGCGAATCCACGCCTACCAGCTCGTAAGCGTATATCGTCGGCTTCACATCCGGTTTTTGCGGAAAAAAATCTTTGTTCATATCAATTCATCGGCCGTATCATTGATTCAATAAAATCAATTTCTTCCTTTGTAAGTTTGTATTTTTTGTACAGCTTCTCATCCGTCCATGATTCGGAAAAATCCTGCAAGGGGACAAATTGATAAACTCCCCTCGGACCATTTTGGGTTTTCTTTTTGATACTCACCAAATATCTAAAAAATCTGGTTTTTATATATGAAATAATGTTCAAACATTGTTGTTTTGAAAAATTATGTTTTTGCGGATCGTATCCTATGACTAAATAAGTTTGCGAACAAATACTTCCAGCTTCACCATAGAAAGGATTACCAAGGATAATATTTTGCGAGCCATTTGCCGCAGGGATATAAACTTTCTGTAAATTTTTTGTTTCAACATTTTTTGGTATTTGATTTTCCGCTATCCATCCAAAATCAGCATTAAAAATATTTTTATTCAAATAATATTTTACATTGCAATCATTTTGTTTTTCTTTTTTAAAATCTTTCCAATTTGAAGTTAGCAAAATCCCGTTATCAAAAAAATGTTTCGGGCTGACTAAACCGGAAAAATTATTATTTGTTTCTGTGAAATATTTACCTTCTTTTTTTATTATTTTATCTATTATTCCATAAGATCGCGGATCTCTGATAACAATTCCTGATTGCGTTGAATCCAGATAATCATATCTCTGAGAAACTGATTGGTTTCCATTATTATGAAAGTGATATTCGCATTTACCAGTATAATCTTTTTCCCAAAGAAAATAACTTACACCCCCCATTATACTTACTCCCGGAAAACAATCAGCAGAGTTTTCAAAATCATGTATTATTCTAAACTTATTTGATTTTAATATGTTATCAACCCATTCCCCCGGAATCCCCTGTGATGTTTTTGTCATCCAGCGGCTTGGCGTAATCATTGTTAAATATCTTGGATTCAATTTTATCGCTTGCGAAATAAAGAGGTTGTAAATAGATTTTGCATTGGAACTATTCGCCCCCTCTATTCCAAAACTCATTTGATAGGGCGGGTTGCCGATAATTACATCAAATTTCATATTTTTGATTTTATCAGGTAAATTATTATGAATAAATTGATAGGCGTGAGTTTCCAGCCCTTCTTCGCGCTCGTATTCCGTCTGGCTGGCGCCGCAAAACGAACATCGGCTATTTTCCCAGTTATGGTTTGTCGCGTTAAAAAATATGTTGCCTTTATTGTCGTCAAAAACATTCGCTACCGAATACTTTCCGTTGGCCGTCTTTGAACAATACAAGCTTCTCCTTGAAAGAAGCGCGGTCAATTCCGTAATTCCAATGCCGAAAAGCTGTTTGCCGTAAATATGGTCAATCCTTTTTTGGACATCGGGAATTTCATCTTTTAACCCTTCAAGCAATCTTTTGGCGATTTCCCGCAAAAACACGCCCGACTTGCAAACCGGATCAAGAAACGCCGCGTTTTTATCTTTCCAAATTTCTTTTGGAAGCAAGTCCAAAATCTCGTTGGCTAATTTGGGAGATGTGAAAACCTCATCACTGCTCAAATTGGCAAGGCACGAGAGAACATCTGGGTTGTAATTGTCTTTAACTTTCATAGGTATTCAGCGATAAATAATGGGTCAGGGGAAATTCTTTAACCGGCATTGGCGAAAAAACCGCTTCTCCCGTATCCGAAATTTCTTTTTTGGCAAATAGCGTCGGCGTGCGCGGATCAAATTCGGCCAATTCGGCAAATCGGAAATCCCGCCTTTTCACCATTCCGCCGTTAGCGAAAGACCATTCCGAAAAGGTTATATAATCTTTGCGATCCGGGCTCTTTAACGACAGCGCGTCTCCGTGCAGGATATTTCTCTTTAACACGAATCGCACGCTTTCCCTAAACTCATTCTTGCACGCATTGCCAAAAAGCTTGGCATAGTCATTATTCAATATATTATAGAGGCGGTCAATGCATATTGCCACATTATCCGATAAAATTTCAACCCCGTAAATACTGCTCGCCGCCGCCAGCGCCATCCGTTCAAAATCGCTCTGGCTTGACCCGTATCTTTTTTTGACAATGGCAAGCTTTCTCTCCAGCACCGGCGCCAAAAAATTTCCTGTTCCGCAAGCCGGTTCCAAAAACCGCGACTCAATCCTTTCCGTTTCGCCGCGAACCAAATCAAGCATCGCATTCACCTCCCTCTCCTGGGTGAACACCTCCCCATGGTCCCTAACCCTCTGCTTAGAAACCACCTGCTTGTTTTGCTCGCTCCTTTCCATAATTATTTTCCATTAATAGCATTAAACCAATTCGATATCCGACTTCGACAGTTATAATATTAATTATGGCCATCAACTATTTCCGCATTTTCTAAATCTCCAACAGAATAATTTCTCATAACCATAAAATTGCGCATAACCGGTTCCTTCCGTGCAAGTTTCTTAAAATGATCTTCTGTTTTCCCATCCCTTATGTCCCAATTAAGCCTTATCCCCTCGATAAGCTTGAATTTAATATCCATTGATTTAGAAGCTGCTTGCGCGATTGCCAAGCCATCTTCCATTCCTTTATGTTCGGTGGTTCTAATTGTCCCATTTACAATTACCGGAATATTTTGAAAAGGATAATTTCCCAAAGTGATTTCATCAAATTTCCCCGCGTACTTACTAAACAATTCGTAATTCCACATCGCGCAAGTATTCCACGGAACTCGATAGGCAATTAAATCTTTATTTTCATAGTTGTCATTTAACACTTTGTTTGCATCGTCATCGGCGTGCTTAAATTTATATCCAACAACTAATAAGTTTTCATTATTTTTTATTTCATTTGCGAGCTTACCCACATCTTCGCTTTCAAAATGAACTTCCTTTGACCATACAAAAAAAGCGTCGGGCTTAAACTCTTTTTTTGTTTTTATATAATCAAGAGCCAAATTCATTGATATGGAACTGGCTGGATTTTCTGATTTAATAAATTTTATTTTTCCATCTTCTTTTTCAAATTTAGCGACAATAAAAGCCTTAATATTATAATTGTTTAGCCGTACTATTAAATTATCTATTTGTTTTCTTAATTCTTTACTTATCTCTTTTTCACCGATATCTCGGCTGATTAAAGCAATATTCATATATTTTTTTAATTTTTAAATAAAATTCCGATCTTTACTTTTATACTCTTATTATAAAGATTATTTCAGATGTAGTAAAAAATTTTTAAGGTTATTTTTCCGCGGTGATGAAAATCCGCATATGGAGAATATAATATTTTCCCTGTCATTTAATATTTTCCCTAATATTTTCCCTTGACAGCGCAACCGCTTGCGCTATAATGAGGTTGTAAGTAACAATTAAAAGGACTGGGCTCGTAAGAGCACCTGTCCTTTTTGC
>JAAYAN010000099.1 GCA_012719345.1 Ignavibacteria bacterium
CTAATCCCTTTAACCCTTCTACAATGATCAGCTATCAATTACCAATAAACAGTTTTGTTAATTTGAGAGTTTTCGATATTTTAGGACGCGAAGTAGCAACTTTAGTTAACGAGCAAAAACCCGCCGGCAATTACGAAGTCAAGTTCGATGCTTCGAACCTTGCCAGCGGAATTTATTTGTACAAGTTGCAGGCAGGGGAATATTCATCGGTAAAGAAGCTGCTTTTGATGAAGTAAAGATAATTACGGCAGGTATTTACTTGCCGTATTAACTTCAGATATTCTTTTCTTTACTTTGTAATTAAGTAAATAAAAATCCCTGAAGCATATTGACTTTTTTCAAGACAATCGTTTCAGGGATGAATAACTGTCAACTATGCAGTTAACAATTATCTGACTAATGTCATTTTCTTGACAGAATTAAAGTTTGCTGTACGTATTTCGTAGAAGTAAATACCGCTTGATAAATTTGCGGCATCAAACCGATAGCTGTAATTTCCGGCAGAAAGATTTTCTTTCACTAAAGTTGCAACCTTTGCTCCAAGAATATTATAAACATTAAGCGTTACTTCCGATTGTTCGGGTAGAGAAAATCTTATTGTTGTGCTTGGATTAAAAGGATTCGGGTAATTCTGTGAAAGTGTAAATGATTCCGGAATCGATTTATCTGCAACTTCAACACTTGTTACATTCGAAAATTCAATTACAGTTCCGTCAGTAAGTGCAGCAAATACTCCAAATGCTGCTCCATCCTGATTTGCTGATGGGGTTAAAAATCCTGATGCAAAAACAACCGCAGTTTTATTTCCTAAAGTTGAAAGGTCAGCTTCATACGATGCCACAATTGAAGAATTATCATTTCCAGGAGTAATATCAAGCGTATAAGAACTAGCCGGAACAGAAATGTAATCTGTAAAAGCTGTGTAACCTGCATCATCAACTAATGTAGCAACGCCTCTGGCTAAGATATCTACAGCCGGTGCGTCTGTTGCGCCATGCAATACAATAAATTCAACCATTCCTTCCGAACCTGATTCTTTAACATTATCTTTTACTAAAAGTTGAAATCCAGTTCCAATTGAATCAGGATTAACGGCAAAGTTTGCAGGATTAAGAACTCCGTTGGCGGCAATTAAATATTTGTTTCCGTTTTCAAGTTGTCCTATCGGGATGGTTGCAACTACCTGATCTGCTTCATTTGCAGAAGTAGGGGCGGCAATAATTACCGAAAGATTAGTTGCAGCCGGAACATCAACAAAAGGAGTAGCCTGACGGAAACCGAAATCATCTAATTTTACTACTAATTCATCAGCATCTGTATTCCATAGATAAATATCTACAGAAGCTGCAGCCGGATCAGCAGCGTTGTGTAATACCTGCAAACGCGCTTGAGTTTTAGCCGGGAATTCTACAACAGTTCCGTCAGCGAGAGCCGCAAATATTCCAAAAGCTTCACCGTTCTGATTAGCTGATGGAGTTAAAAAGCCGGATGCAAATACAACAGCGCTTCCGCCTGAAAGTGAGGAAAGGTCAGCTTCAAAAGTTGCAACAATAGTTTCATTGGCTTCTGCCGGTGTTACATCTAATAAGTATTTGCCAGCAGGAACATTAATGTAATCGGTCATATCTTTATAAGCTGCATTATTTACAAGAGTTGCTACATCTCTTGCAATTACATCAACTGCGGGAGCGTCTGTTGCTCCGTGAAGAACAAAGAAATCAACTCCACCCGAAACTGCTGATTCGCGAACCATTGGTTTTACAAGCAGTTCAAATGCTGTCGATTTGCTTTCAGGATTAGCTGCAAAGTTTGCAGGATTAAGAACCCCGTTAGCGGCAACAAAATATTTATTCCCGTTTTCAAGCTGTCCGACCGGAATAGTTGCAACCACCTGATCTGCTTCATTTGCAGAAGTCGGAGCGGCTATAATTACCGAAAGATTAGTTGCAGCCGGAACATCAACAAAAGGAGTAGCCTGACGGAAACCAAAATCATCTAACTTTACTACCAAACTATGAGCATCATTATTCCAGAGGTAAATATCTACCGATGCCGCTGCAGGATCAGCAGCGTTGTGTAATACCTGCAAACGGGCCTGCGAAAAAAGCGTTGAAGAAAAAAATAAAACTGCTAAAAATGTTGAAACGGAAAATCTATATACTGCTTTCATTGTTTTATCCTCTATTTTGTTTAAGTGATATGTGCATAATGTTTTTTTATAAAAAAAAATTCCAACATTAGTTGTTAAAGAATAAGAATTAATTTCTACCGATTGGTTAATTTTTTTGTTAAAAGAAATTTTCTGTAGAATTCAGTACTGAATATTTGCCCTGAATATCAAGCTAACAGAATTTAATTTATTATTCATTCGAATAATGAAGGATTTTTTTTTCTTAAGGAATAACTATTATAAAAGATCAAAACTGTTTGTTTGCTATAAATATAGATTAAATAAAATATTTCACATTTCATTCAATAAAAATGTTTAATTTTTGTTGTTGGATATATTCTTTATTCTATTTTACGCACAATTTATAACTATTTAGAACTTATAAAATTATTATTCGGCATATATTAATACTTAGTTGAAATTTTAAAAAGAGACTCCCAAAGTTTTAGTAATTTATGATTGCAAAAAAAATAAAAACAAAACAAAAGGAGTCTCGAATGAAAGATAATGAAAATAGGCAAAA
>JAAYAN010000100.1 GCA_012719345.1 Ignavibacteria bacterium
AGGAATTATCCAAACAGGAGATAGATACCTTAAGGAAAGAAGCTAAACTCGTTTTGGTAATTGACGATAATGAAATCAATATTTTGAATGAAGATTTAGAAATTATTTCTACCGAAATTGAAGGCTGGCTGGTTGAAAGCGAAGAAGGGGTAACGGTGGGAATTGATACTGAACTTACCGAGGATCTTATTGCTGAAGGATATTCGCGTGAATTTGTAAACAGAATTCAGAATATGAGAAAAGATGCCGGTTTTGATGTTGTTGACAAAATTAAAATTAGTTATAATACGGATGTAAAATTATCGGAATACATAAATAAATTTGCTGAATATATCTCAACAGAAACGCTTGCTGAAGGTATGAATTCTGAGATGAATATTGAAAAAGGTTTTATTCAGGACTTTGAAGTTGGCAGTTTTAATTGTAAAATATCCATTGAAAAAGTGAACAATAAGTAGTAATTACGGAGTGAGTTATGGCAAAAAAAAATGAGATTGAAAATAATGCAGACGGCTCTTCAGAAATTCAGAAGAACGGAGCATCTGATTCAAATAATAAATCCAAAGAAACCAAAAAAGTTAAAGGTTACGATAAATCGGAACTTACCGAAATCAGAGAAATTATCCTCAAAAAAAGGGATGAAATAATTGAGCAGCTTCAAGCTATGAAAGATCAGATGATGGATCCTACCACAGGTCAGTATGTTAACGAAAATTCCCCTTACTCGCTGCATATGGCAGAACAGGGTACTGATGCTCAGGAGCGCGAAAAATTATATTTGTGGGCGCAGCGCGAAAATAAATTTTTAGGATATCTCGAAGATGCTCTTCAAAGAATTGATAACGGAACATTTGGAATCTGCATTGAATGTATTGACGAGCCTCAGCATCTTTGCCCGACTTGTCCTTTGATTCCGCTTGACAGACTTAAAGCTGTACCTCACACTCAGCATTGTCTTCAGGTAAAAGAAAATATGTCAAAAAAATAAGGGTAGGAAGATTAGTTGAGAGTTCTTTATCTTTCTTTGTTTATTGTAATTGCCGATCAGATTACGAAAATATTTGTTAAAGGTTTTTCATTACCTGCTTTGAATATTAATCACGAAGGTATGAAATATGCCGAGAGTATTAATGTGTTCGGCGATTTTTTCAAACTGACATTTGTTGAAAACCCCGGTATGGCTTTCGGCTTGGACCCGGGGTCAGATTGGAAATGGCTTCTTTCGTTGTTTTCGATAATTGCAAGTATAGGAATAGTCTTTTATATTTACAAAGTACGGAATGAAAGACTGCTTATGAAATTATCACTTGCGCTTATTTTAGGCGGTGCTGTAGGAAATTTAATTGACCGTGTTTTTTATGGTGTTATTTATGGATATGCTCCTCTTATGTATGGAAAAGTTGTTGACTTTTTAAATGTTGAGTTTTTCGATTTTTCTCTTTTTGGACATACTTACGAAAGATGGCCAATTTTTAATGTTGCAGATGCTTCTGTTACTGTAGGTGTATTGCTTCTTCTCCTTTTTACAAATAAGAAGCCGGTAAAAGAAAGCGAACCCGAAATTGAGGATGCTGAGGAATTACCCGAAATAGGGAATACTGAAAATATTGCTGTTGAAAACGGGATAAGCAATACCGGGCAAAAATAAAAATGGCAAACCTTGTTACCGAAAGGGTTTATAAATTTGATATTACTGAAGGTAAAAGAAAAGAACGCCTCGATTTATATTTAGCCAACACAATGGAACGGGCAACCCGTTCAAGAATCCAGCAGTTGATTAAAGCCGGTTACGTTAAAGTAAACGGCAAAATACAAAAGGCTAATTATAAAATAAATCCTAAAGATACTGTTGTTGTTACAATTCCCTGCAGTCCTCGTCCCGATAAAACTGAACCAGAAGATATACCCCTTAATATTGTACATGAAGATGAATATCTTCTAATTGTGAATAAGCCTGCCGGTATGGTTGTACATCCTTCTTTAGGAAATTTTACAGGGACAATGGTGAATGCTTTGCTTCATCATACCCAAAATCTTAGTGAATTTAACAGCAATTCGCGTCCGGGAATTGTGCATAGAATTGATAAGGAAACAAGCGGACTTCTTGTTGTGGCAAAAGATGAATATACTCATTCGCATCTGGCAAAACAATTTGCCGCGCATACAATTGAAAGAGAATATCAGGCAGTATGCTGGGGATTATTCAAGCAGAAGAAAGGGGAAATCTCAGGAAACATTACAAGAAGTAAAAAAGACAGGAAAGTATTTTCCGTTCACGAAACTGACGGAAAATATGCTCATACATTTTACGAAGTGATAGAGGAATTTGAATTTGCTTCGCTTGTAAAGTTGAAACTGCTTACCGGACGAACTCATCAGATAAGGGTTCATCTGGCTTATATAAATCATCCGGTATTTGGCGATCCTGTTTATAACGGACGCAAAATAATTTACGGGGCTGAGCTTCCTAAGATGAAAGCGCGTGTTTCAAATCTGCTGGAAATTATGAAAAGACAGGCATTGCACGCAAAAACTTTGGGATTTATACATCCTGCTACTGAGAAATATGTTTCATTCAATTCATCATTACCTGAAGATATTGATGAACTGATAAAGAAAATGTCCGTTAATTTTTCGGAATAAGATCTTCTTTCGTGTAAATCTTATAAACTCCTTCTTCCGGAATTTTTACAGTATACCAATCTTTTTTTGATAAAGTTAATTTCGAATCTCTCAGCCAGGGATTTAACATTTTTAAGATTTTATAATTTACACCTAAAGTTTCCGCATAACTTATAAGATCCGGAATGCTTGAAGTAACTTGCACTTCCTTTGTCGGGATAGGCTGGTAAAATTCTTCAGGATTGACTCCAAATCCGTATTTTGCAGGATTACTCATTATCTCCTTAACTGCAAGCGTGCGGAAAATATAGCGCGAAGTTTCTTCATTAAGAAAAAGATTAAAATAATTATCAACACGCTGGCGCGATAACTGATTGCTTACGCCGCTCATTCCCATATTGTAAGAAGCTGCTGCCAAAGTCCAGCTTCCGAATTTATTGTAAGCGTCTTTAAGGTATTTACAAGCTGCTTCGGTTGATTTTTCAACGTTATAACGCTCGTCAACCTGATCGTTTACTTCCAAATTATATTTAACTGCAGTACTTTCTATAAATTGCCAAAAACCTACGGCTCCTTTTGGTGAAACGGCATTAGTAAGATTGCTTTCAATTATTGCAAGATATTTAAAATCTGCCGGAATTCCATTTTTTTTAAGTATAGGCTCGATTACAGGAAACCATCTTCCAGAATTTTTAAAAGAGGTAAGCATATTCGAATGCCAATATGTATTGGAAGTAAGTTCTCTATCGAGCCGCTCAAAAACATCAAAATTATCCAGAGGAACTTTCTCACCGCAGAAATCTATTTGGGCAGGTATTTTCGGAATCGTAATTTTATATGTTTCCGGGAAATTGTATGTATTAACTTTTTCGTCGGTGGAGAAACTGGAAAAGAGAAAAAAGCCCGCTGCCAGTAATACTGCAGTAGTCAATCCTATAAGGTTAAGTTTTATATGCTTCATAACATCAGTTCTTACTTAAATTAATAATTTGTTATTTATTTTCGATGAAAATATAAAAAAATTCATTTTCAATAAATGTGATTCAAATATAATATCATCTAACGGAAATGCTGCAATTTAAATTAAACTTGCTGTATTTTTAAAGAAATCTTGCATTTAATAATTATAATTGTGATTTTTACATCAAAAAGTAGATTAATGCGGATAAATGTCGATTAAACACATCTTTTTCTTAATGATATTGAATATTGCGGTTATATTATCGCAAACTAATAAAGTATCGGATGTTTTTATTATTTCACCTGAAGCAGGGGTTAATTTAGTATATACTGATTATTCCGAAAATATTCCCTCTTTTTCCTCGCGACTGATGCTTGAGTATTCTTTTAAACGTAAATCCGATATGATTTATGGGCTGAGGCTTTTATATACCGGCGGACTTTTAGTTGGAAAGGACAATTCGAAGCAACCTGCTGAATTCAGAACGAGATACTTTTCGGGCGGCGGCGGCATTTTATTCGGTTATGTATTTAACGAATCAGTTATACCATATGGGTACGCAGGTGGTTCGTATCTTTTTTTTAATCCGGCGGATAAAAACGGAACTAAACTTGAGAACAACAGAAACGAAGTATATAAAAAAGGCGAAATGAACATTCTTTTGGAAGCCGGTATAAGAATTAGAGTTTCTGGTTCTCTTTTATTAAACTTAAACGGTGTTTATAATTTTAATCCGAATGATCGGCTGGATGATATTCACACAGGCAGCAGAAATGATAAATTTATTTCGGTACATGCAGGTTTTTCATATATGTTCGGAAGTATCGAAGATAAAGACGGAGACGGAATTGAAGATAAATGGGACAGGTGCCCCGGCACACCAAATAGTATAAAAACAGATAGTAACGGCTGCCCGGAAGATGAAGATAACGATGGTGTTCCCGATTATCTGGATGAATGCTCCGGAAGTCCTGCCCAAATTGAAGTATCATCAAAGGGATGCCCCTTGGATACAGATGAAGACGGAATTGCAGATTACCTTGACAGATGCGCCGGCACCCCAAAAAATGTGGAAGTAGATATTTTCGGCTGCCCGGAAGACGCTGATGAAGATGGAATTTGCGATTATCTTGATAATTGTCCCGATACAAAAAAGGGAGAAGCTGTAGATTCCTCAGGCTGCCCGGTTGAAGAAAAACCAATGGAAGTTACGCAGGAAATAATTCCTGTTGAGCCAATAAAAATCTCTGATCCTGAAATTCATACCTACGATTACGAAAAAGAATTTGAAATGCAGGGCAATATTTTCAGTGACGGTAAAGAATATTGTATTCAGCTATCTTCCTGGAGAACAAAAGCAAAAGCTGAAAAAGAAAAGGAGAAATACCTGAAACAAGGGCACAATACATTTATAAAAGAAACATTTATTCAAGGCTCAAAAAGATACAGGGTAAGAATAGGATTCTTTTCAAAAATCTCCGATGCTCAGGAATATCTGAGGAAAATTAAATTATAATCATTCCGTCTGCTTATGTTATAAAAATTTCTGTTGTTAAGCGGAGAATTAAAAATAGTTGTGCGGAAATATTTTAAGCTGCTGATTTCTCTCTGTTCCCTTCCATTATTGCGAGAGAGTAAATTACCACCATTACACCGCATAATCCTACAATCATCCAGTTTACAGCAGGGAAGAGTAAAAACTCGCCCAAAGCGCGAACGCCGTAAATAGCAATGTTAAAAAGAATTATCGACTTTCCGGTTCTGCCCGCGGTTAGCTCTTTCGAGTAAAACAATGAAGTGTATGCGAAAAAGAATATCATTATCGTGCCCGAAACGCTGAACATCTGTAGCAGCGGGTAAACCGGCTCAGCGCCGTAGATTTCAGCAATCTGGAGACACAGTAAAATATGGAACAATGTCATAATGGTATTTAAAACCCCGCCTGTTAAAATAAATGTTTTGGCTTTCATTTTCTTCCTGTTAAAATATTTAATGTTTTTTGTTGGGGGTATGACGGATTGAAAGTAAATTTAGTTTTATAAGTTGTGAGAATTATTACACAACAGCAGTACTTGAAAACCTTATACAAATCGCTTTAATAATTAAACCCAAATCCGCCATTAGAAAAAATATAATGGCGGATCCGTTAAAAGCCGGATAAATCGACAAAAAAATCTATACATTCCTTAGAAACTGAATGTATGATTTTCTAAGGCGGGATTACCCAAAATAGCCAATAATAAAAGTTCAGTCATAATATTGTATGTTCTAATTTGGGTTAAACTTGTTAGCTAAATATAGAACTTTATAATGTTTTAAAATATCTATAATCCCAAGCTTGCAGTTTACAGTTGATGTGTGTTTATTGCGCAATAAAAATAACTTGATATTATCATAATAATGATATTATATTGATACAAAAAAATGGAGCGAATATGCCAATAATAAAACCTATTTCTGATTTACGAAATAAATCAAACGAAATATCAAAACTCGCAAATAATTCCAACGAACCAATTTTTATTACTAAAAATGGAGAAGGAGATTTGGTTGTTATGTCAATGTCCCATTACTCAAAACTGCAGTTAAAGTTAGATTTATTAAGTAAACTATCAGTTGCTGCAAATCAAAAAGCGAGTGGGGACGCTGGCAAATCATTAAAACAAGTTATGGCTAATATTAGAGAAACAATTAATGCCAACAGATAAATACGAAATCCGGTTTCTCAGAATTGCTGAAGAAGATTTTGTGGAAATTATATCTTATATCGCTGCGGATAACCCGGCGGCTGCCGAGGCTATTGCAAGCAAAATTGAAAAGAATATTAAGCTTTTATCTGAAAACCCTGAATTAGGCAGAATGCCAAGAGATGAAGATATAAAAAATCTTGGTTATAGATATATTATTATTCAGAACTACATAGTATTATACACAATTGAAGAAAGTGTAATAATTATTCATAGAATATTGCACAGCGCAAGAGATTACAGAACAATACTTTAGCAAAATAACGAGTGGCTGCTGATTGGTGCCTTTCCCTCGGCAGTCAGGTCGTACATAGAACCGAATCCATTTTATAAATTATTATAATTTAAAAAATAACGGTGCTTAAAATTTATTTATGTATTTTATTGTCAGAGTGCGACTGACAGCAGAAAAATTATATAGATTTACAGCTAAACTCTTTTGCCTCTGCGCATTTTAATAATATTCAAATCACAAATAAATTTACGATAATCATTTATCATTGCATTGGAAAAATGATTAAATTTCTGTAGTTTATTTCAAACTAATTTAGGTGTTAATATGAAAAAATATTTAATCGGGTTAAGCTTTGTACTGATGCTGTTAACCGTAAACTTTGCCCAGCAGTGGGATGGATTAATCACTTCTTTTAATATCAATTCGATTACTGAAGACGGCGACTTTCTTTGGCTTGCCACCGACGGCGGACTTGTAAAATATGAAAAATCAACCGGGAATAAAGTGTTCTACAATCGCAGCAACTCCAATTTGCCTTATAATTACGTAACTTCTGTAGCTGTTGAAGGAAATGGCAATATCTGGATTGGCACTTGGGATGGACTTTCTATGTTTGACGGAGATGTTTTTACTAATTACTATAGTTATACTTCAGATCTCCCTAACGATAGAATCAGCTCGCTTGCTTTTGATCATTCAGGAAATCTATGGATTGGCACTCTCCGCGGCATTGCCAAGTTTGACGGTGAAAATGTTCAGACATTCAGTCCGGCGACAGATACTGCAATTACTGCTTATCCCTGCGAAACAATTGCTGTTGATAACAACGGTAATGTTTGGTTCGGCAGCACAAGCGATTATTACCAGCAGGGCGGAATTTATAAATATGACGGAGCGAATTGGACAGGCTACAGGATGGATAATTCTTCAATCCCTGATTATATGATTAGGGATATTAAAGTAGATTCCGAAAATAATTTGTGGATTGCAACAGATAATTACGGAATGTTAAAATTCGATGGCAGTACTTTCGAAATTTTCAATCAGAATTCATCCGGCATTTCGGATATAAGAATTAAAAAAATTGCAATTGATCAAAGTGATAATGTTTGGACAGCTTCGGAAAAATACTGGCTGAACGGAGGTGTTTCAAAATATAATGGTACAGATTTTTTAATTTATACTAAGTTCAATGGAACTTACCCTACAGAAAATTCATCCTCAATTTTTGTTGATAGTGACAATAAAGTTTGGGCTTCTGCCGATGGTATCGGGTTGGCATCTTTTAATGGTTCAACCTGGACTGCCGAAATGATTTCCGAAAAAGGCATTCCTTCAAACTACATTAATGCAATTACCTTTGACGGTGATAATAATCTTTGGATTGCAACCGGCGACAGAGGAATTGCCAAATATAGTAATTCAGTATGGACAATTTACGATACATCAAATTCTTCAATTCCGCATAACATTGTAAGGTGTATTGCGGTTGATATGTTAGGAATTGTTTGGGCTGGAACCAATGACGGTATTTTTGTAGTGAACGGAGATTTTACAAACTATTTTACTTCGGAGAATACTAACGAGATTTATGGCGGCTGGATAAATGACATAGCAGTTGACAAAAACAATAAAGTATATTTTGCCAATGATTACGGAGTTACAATTTACGACGGTGAGAATTGGAGCAATCTTAATAAATACAACTTGCCCGGATATCCTGAAACTCCCGTTGAGGCTTTTACTTCGGTTGCGATTGATAATAATAATAACCTCTGGTTTGGTTTAAACGGATATGGAATTATTAAATTTGACGGTGCCGGATGTACAAACTACAGCGTTGCAGAAGGATTGAGTTATGTTTCTGTTCAGGATCTGGCAGTAGATGCTTCCAACAATATTTGGATAGCAACATTTGGCGAAGGTCCCGGCGGAAATAACGGCGGACTATACAAATTTGACGGCAGCACTTTTACAAACTACAGGATGAATAACAGTTCATCTCCTGCAAATTATCTGGAATTTGTGAAAGTTGACAGCGACAGCAACATCTGGTTTGGCGGCGCTCAATACGGAGCTAATTTCGGCGGGGGAATGGCAAGAATTTCATCTTCAGGGGAATGGGAAACTCTTACTTTTGCAAATTCCCGGATCCCGTATTATGCCGTAAAAGATATGGCACTCGATAATCTTGGAAATCTTTATATCGCTTCATCCGGATTTGGAATTGCGGTTTATAATCCTGACGGGATTGCTGTTTCTGTTGAAAAAACCAGCGAAATTGCAAATGAATTTGAATTAAATCAAAATTACCCGAACCCGTTTAACCCTTCAACAATGATCAGTTATCAATTACCAATGAGCAATATTGTAAGTCTGAAAATTTATGATATGCTCGGCAGGGAAGTAGCAACACTTGTTAACACCCAGCAATCTGCCGGAAATTATGAAGTAAAGTTTGACGGTTCCCAATTTGCTTCCGGAGTTTATATTTACAGGATTCAAGCCGGTGAGTTTACCGCCTCGAAGAAACTGATGCTGATTAAATAAGGAAATACTTCCGGTTAGTTTAATAGAAAATGCTAATTTGGCTTTTAGAAAAAAGACAAAGTAAGCGGAAAAGACTAACCGGAGGTAAATATGTATACAACGTATAGCAGTTTATACG
>JAAYAN010000101.1 GCA_012719345.1 Ignavibacteria bacterium
GACGCGTTGCAGGTTAAACAAATGTTCTACGGACCCTTCGGGCAGAGGAAAAAAAATGAAAACTCCAAAAAAATTGATAATGACGATTTTCTTTTTATTAAGCACGGTTACTTTATTTATGTCATGTGTAACAAATGATAATAAATTAGAGAAAATAGATTATGGTGAAATAAAAATACATATCGTTGACGAAAAAACAAAAGCAGGATTACAGAATATCAAAATTACCCATTGTATTTGCTTCAGTGTATATGATTGGCCTTTCGATTGGTATGCAAATGCAGACTATCAAATTATTGCTGGTGAATATTTCACAGATATTAATGGTTATGTAATTATTGAAAAGACAAAAATTAAGCGTAATAAATACTTTGAAGAAGAGTTTTTTACAAATGAAATATTTATAATTAATTATGAATCTGAAAATAAAAAAGTAGAACAGAATATAGTTGTATTGAATACACAAAATAATAAATACAATATTTTCGAAAGAAAATATAAACTTTTACCACAAGATTATTTGACTTTTAAAAAAAGTAATGATAATTATCAGCCTGAAATATATGATTTTTTTTATTACTATAATCCAGTAGATGAAAATACAAACTATAAAGAATTAATAAATCAATATGAAAATATTGGAATTAAGTACCAAATAATTAAGTATTCTGAAAAAAATGATATCTATATAGAATTGTAAAGGAAAGACGTAGAACAACTGCTTCAACCTGATAATTCCTTTTGTCATGAAAATTGCAGTCGCTTCGCTCGGCAATTTTCACGCCAATCCCTTCGGGCCGGAATTACAGGTTAAGCAAATGTTAGAAAGACGCGCTTCGCGCGCTTATCGTTGTTTGCTATTCATTGCATCCAAGAAATCAAGAAAAGAATAAGGTTTAAGATCCTTAATAGCGTAATTTGTAACATAACCAAATCTTTATTACTCAGAAGTTAGAATTGCTTATTAATTAAGACGAGAAATCCTGGGAAGAAAAGATAAAATTCTAACAACTGTTTCAACCTGACAACGCTATTGTCACGGTTTGTGCACTCGCTACGCTCGCTGTTGCACAAACCGCGCCAATTGACGCGTTGCAGGTTAAACAAATGTTAGTTTGACGCTGCGCGCGGCAGAAGAATTTAATGCAATCGAATAGAATATGTGGCGGGAGCCTGCCTTCGGCAGGGAACCGCGAAGATCGTTTTTTCAAATGTTAACCGGATTGCTGGAAGATTCTCGTGGTTTGTTCTATTGAATAGAATGTGTGGCGGGAGTCTGCCTTCGGCAGGGAGCCGCGAAGATCGTTATTTCAAATGTTAACTGGATTGCTGGAAGATTCTCGAGGTTTGTTATATTGAATAGAATGTGTGGCGGGAGCCTGCCTTCGGCAGAGAATCGCGGAAGAAGAAAAATAAAATAAGAAAAGCAAAAAGTAGAAATGAAGAGTGAAGAAGAAGAGTGAAGAAAACTAACAACTGCTTCAACCTGACATTTCCTTTGTCACGGTTTGTGCTACTCGCTACGCTCGCTTGAGCACAAACCGCGCCAATCCCTTCGGGCCGGAAATGCAGGTTAAGCAAATGTTAGGGCGACGCCGCTATTGCGGCGCGAATACAAAGAGGAAGAGATGAATTATCAAATTGTGAATATTGCGGAATGCAGCAATTATCAGTTAGAAGCAGCAAATATACTAACAGAAGCGTTCAATGATCTTGGTAACAATTCATGGCCAGATATGACGAGTGCAACAAAAGAAGTAAAAGAATGTA
>JAAYAN010000102.1 GCA_012719345.1 Ignavibacteria bacterium
ATTAATAAAAGTAAATTAAAAATAAGGCTATTGTATGGGCAGTACGAATACTTTTTTAAAAATACATTTTGGCTAAAAATAAAATAACATAAATAAATATTGTTAAATAAAAACCTCGCTGTTGGCAGTTTATTGGTGCGGGCAATTATAAGATAAAGAGGTTTTAATATGTATGCAAAAGTTATCTCATCAAAAAAATTCAGTTTGTTTAAATTAATATTAACTCTAAACACAATACTGTTTTTTGCTTCAGTCAATGCCCAGGACAGCCTTTACCTTGTTAATACCTATACCGGTACAACGGAGAATAAACTAACAGGGGCAAATGCGCTCGGCGATATTAATGGAGATGGTTTTGATGATTATTGCGTAATTTATCGGGATTCAAATAATCTGAATTTTTCAGAGGTTTATTTAGGGGGAACAGGTTTTTTCTATAAACCGGATACTACATTATCCGGATATCTTACAGGGATAGGGGATATAAACAAAGACGGATTTGACGATTTTATTAAGTTAACTTATGAGTACCCACAGGTAACCAGATTATTCCTTTACTATGGGAGCAATAACAAATATGATAATAATTCGCAGCTAATGGTATCGTCTTTTTATAACGAACTTATCGGAAGTTTTATTAAAAATGCCGGAGATATAAACGGAGATAGCTTTGATGATTTAATGATTGGTTCTGTCTACAATTGGTCAAACGGTGTTGGCAGAGTTTACATTTTTTACGGTGGAGTAACCATAAGTGAAGAACCGGATATAACGATAATACCGAGAAATTTACCGGATTGTTTTGTTAACGCAGGTGATGGAATCGGTGACATAAATGATGATGGTTTGGATGATATTGCGATTGCAGTCAAAAAAAGCAACCTAGATGGTACTGATTCTAATCTTGTAATTATTTATTATGGTCATAATAATACTACCCCAGAAGTCCCAAACTTTACAATATTTTCAAATAGCGCTTATGAGATATATAATTTAAACAAATTTGGAAATATTACAGGTGACTATAAAGATGAATTTTTGTTCAATACATATGACAGCATATACATATATAGTGGACTGAATAAATTGTATTCATTGAAAAATGTTATGAGCAATTTAGGAGTAATTTATGGGCAGGGAGATTTAAATGGAGATAATAATTTTGATTTAATAATACCTGATATGGATTTTAAGGATGATAGTGAAAAATATTTAAGTAAAGTTAACATTTATTTTGGTAGTAATACTATTGATACAACAATAAGTAAAGCTATTTTAGGTACACAAACATATTCATCTTTCGGACAGAAGACTTTATTTTTAGGGGATCTAAATAATGATGGCTATGATGAACTTGGTATAACAGCCCCTTCGTTCCGAGGAAATGATACGATTGTTGGAAAATTTTACATTTATTCTATGCAAAAAATTACTGGAGTGGAGGATGTAAGTTTTAATGAAGAATTAAAAGATTTTTCATTAGAACAAAATTATCCCAACCCGTTTAATCCCAACACAATAATTGAATTTACAATCCCTGAAGATGGAAACGTTAAATTTGAATTATTTAATGCGCTGGGACAAAAAATTAAGAGCATTGCAGAAGGGATGTATAAAGCAGGGTACAATAGAATAAACCTTACTGGCGATAATCTTACAACGGGAGTGTATTTTTACAGGATTCTTTTTAAGAACCATTCGATTACAAAAAAAATGACATTTATTAAATAAGGAAATACTTCCGGTTAGTTTAATAGAAAATGCTAATTTGGCTTTTAGAAAAAAGACAAAGTAAGCGGAAAAGACTAACCGGAGGTAAATATGTATACAACGTATAGCAGTTTATACG
>JAAYAN010000103.1 GCA_012719345.1 Ignavibacteria bacterium
TTCACTAGGTCTTGCAGGAGATTTAACAGTCTCCGGGAATATATTAATCTTGATAGATCACAAACCAATAAATAACGATAATCAATTAAGAGTTTATAATCTTGAAAATTTTGATTTTATGTATTCTACTGGACGGATAGGAGCCGGTCCTGGTGAATTTACTCAAGGTATTTCATTAAATGTATCACGTTTTGATTCGACTATTGTTAGTTTACTTGATTTGACTTCATTTAAAGTTCTTTTTTATAAGAACAAAAACAATCTTCTCTCTTACACTAATAACATCCAACTTGAGGAAGGAAGACCCTATGCACCTGTATATGTAAATAGAAACTCTATTTACAGCTTATGCTCTGAAATCTTTGATGGCAGATTTGCTAAATATGATTCTTTGGGTAAACTGTTGAATACTCTTGGAGATTTGCCGCCGGGAAAGGAAGATGACACTCCGGTTCCGGTTCATCAACAAGCTTGTGATGGAGAATTATTGATAACCCCCGATGCTTCAAAGTTTGTTGTAAGTTATCGGTTTGCTGATATGATTGATATATATGATAGCATAGGAGTTTTGTTAAAAAGAATTCAAGGTGATAAAGGATTAACTCCAATTTACAGGGTAGTGTACGACAGTTATCCCTATATGGTATTGGATAAAGAGAAAGCTATAATAGGGTACATTGATATAGCTGTTACTAATAAATATATAATTGCTCTTTATAGTGGGAATAAGCCATATACTAATATTGAGGGCGATTTGCTTCAATGCTTTGATTTTGATGGCAACCTGATATCTACTTGCAAATTAGATAAAAAAGTATCTAAAATTACAATTGATAAAAAAAATGACAGATTAATTGCCATAAGTCATTTTCCAACTTCAACTGTTTCTACTTTCGATCTTAAAGAGATTATTAACTTTTAATTGCAACGTAAATGTATGAATTCATCAAAATTAAAATATATCGTAATTATTTCTGTTTTACTTTTAATTAATATTTATTCCCTATGGTTAGTTATTAATGTAAAAATTGAAAACGTAAGGCTTAAAAAGATAAATAATAATGGATTGTTGGAAAAACAAAAAAAAGATGCATATGAAAATAATATAGTTATTAATAAATTATTGATGGATCAAAAATTAAATTTAATTGCCTTATGGGGTGAAAATGGCTGCAACACTTGTAAACAAAAACTTGCAAATGAATATAAAAAATATAAAAATTTGTATGCTGAAAGTTTTAAATTTGTATATGTCGGCAATCATTTGCGTGATATTAAGGCGTACAATGTTGAAGATTATTTAACTTTTACCACTCCTTCAGCAGACAAGCTATTTGAGAAACCATTGGAAATAATGCAGCCAATAATATTATTGACTAATAACAAAGGGAACATCTTATTTTTACACGAAATTATTCTTGGTGATACCCTTGAGTTTCAAAAATTTAATGATAAATGTCAAGTAATGTTTAGCGTGGTAAAGGAATAGTATCTACTACATATTTAAACTTATTAAAAGTATTATACTGGTATTTAATGAAAATATTATATAAAAGTCTGAAATTTTTATTTAAAATAATATTGCTTATAGTAGCAATTCTTTTTATTAAAACATATTTATTCAATGTTTATAGGGTATTTAATTCCTCCATGGAGCCAACATTAAAAGATGGAGATATAATACTTATTAACAAAACTTTATTTGAAATTAAATTTCCTATAAGTCCATTTAACGGATATAAAAAAATTAAGAACGGTGATGTTATAATATTTAAACTACCTAAACATGTAATTGGCAAAGATCCAGATCAAAGCTGGAATATTATAAAACGCTGCATTGGGCGACCCGGTGATTCAATAGAGATTAACGGTGAAAATGTATTTGTAAATAAAAAATTGTTTCAGATAACGAGTGTAGAAACAGATATTTCAATTAAAAATGATTCAAGCTATTCTTTATACATACCTGAGAAAGGTGACACAATTTATCTGAATTCTGATTTAAATCAGAAATACAACGATCTTATACTTGATGAAGGCCATAAAATTAGAAAAGACAGTAGTAAAATATTTATAGACGGAGTTGAAACCGGCAAATATATTGTTAAAAACAATTATTATTTTATGATGGGAGATAACAGAAATAACAGTTTTGATAGTCGGAATTACGGATTTGTGCCAGAACAGAATTTAATTGGTACATTAATAACAAGTTTTTAAATAATATTTAAACTAAAGTAGAATACTTATAAATTGAAAATATCCCAATTAGCAATACGCCGCCCGGTAACAACATCTATGTTTTTTATCGGCATTGCCATACTTGGCATTTATGCATTCAACCGTTTAGGTGTGGATTTACTGCCAAATGTTAATATACCTCATATGATGGTTCAAACCGGGTACCCGAATGCAAATCCCGAAGAAGTGGAAAAGCTAATTACTGAACCTATTGAATCAGTTATAGGAACTGTTCCTGGCGTTCAAAAGCTAACTTCGGTTTCGCGTGAGGGGATTTCAGTTATATCGGTTGATTTTGTCTGGGGAACTGATATGAACTATTCACTTCTTGCACTAAGGGAAAAACTTGATAACATAAGTTATAACTTACCAAGAGATGCAGAGCGGCCTAATATTATACGATCAGATCCTTCCGAATCACCAATAATGATGCTTGCATTAACATTTAGAAGCAATCTAAATGGAAAACTTCCGAGTGAGAATAAACAAGCATATATTGATCACGATTCCAATTATGATGAAATAAAACGATTAATTGATTTAAAAGAAGCAGGCAGAGTTTTATTTAAAAGACGTTTTGAACAATTGGAAGGAGTTGCACAGGCAATTGTTACAGGCGGGCTTGAACGTGAAATTCTTGTGGAAGTAAATCCTGTTAAAATGGAGGGATATGGAATTTCATTTGATCAGATAGAACAGTCATTAAAATCTTCAAATATCAACTTGCCGGCTGGTTCAATTATGAAAGGTCTTTTCCGTTTTTCTTTAAGAACGCAAGGGGAGTATAAAAATTCGGAAGAGATTAAAGAAACAGTATTAAAACACAATACAAATGGCAGCGCAATAAAACTGAAAGATATAGCTGAAGTTAATGAAAACTTTAAGGAAAGAGAGGGGCTTACAAGATTAAACGGAGCCGAAACTGTAGGATTTTTAATATATAAAGAACCCGCATCAAACACAGTTACAATTTCGCAAAGGATTAAAGAAACTATAAAAAGCCTTGAAAAAGAATATCCGGAATATGAACTGGTTATTGTATCGGATCAATCAAGGTTTATTGAAAATGCTATAAGCAACGTAAAGCAGGAAATACTTTATGGTGGTATTCTTGCCGTAATGGTTTTAATATTTTTTCTTGGCAGCCTGCGAAATGTTTTTATTATTGGTATTACAATTCCGTCATCACTTGTTCTTACAATACTTTTAATGTTTTTGTTTAATATAAACTTCAACATTATTTCACTTGGCGGAATTGCTGTTGGTATAGGCATGCTGCTGGATAACGCAATAATAGTAATTGAAAACATTGTTACGTATTTCGAAAAAGGGAAAGGAATAAGGGAATCGGCAATTAAGGGATCTACAGAAGTATCTATGCCAATTATAGCTTCTACTTTAACAACAATAGTAGTTTTCCTTCCGCTTGTTTTTGTTAAAGGTATTGCAGGCGAACTTTTCAGGGATCAATCATACGCCATAGCTTTTTCATTAATATCATCCATAATGACAGCTTTAACACTTATACCTATGTTAGCTTCTCGGGAAAAATTAACGCTAGTTAAAAATGCAGAAAAATATGACGCGAATTTTATATTTTTAGAATATCCGATAAACCGGAATATATTATATAAGGCAATGTTCTGGCTAAGATTCCCCATTGTTTTTCCAATAAGGACATTACTTTTCATTTCAATTAAATCCGGATTAATAATATCCCGAAAAATGGAAGTTTATTTTGAAAAATTTTATAATGTCGTGAATAAAAAACTGGAATGGGTTATTGAGAAATATGAGATAATGCTTTTATGGGCTTTAGATAATAAAAAAAAGGTAGTTTTTTTAACACTTGGGTTAGTAATAATTACAACAGCTGCTGTAATTGATATAAAAAAGGAATTTATCCCCGAAATGGAAAGTGATGAGTTTGTAGTTGAAATTGATTACCCAAACGGCACTTCTTTGAAAGGTAATGCTTCTATAACTTCTAAAATTGAAAACGCAATACTTAAAATACCTAATGTGGATAATGTAATATCAAATATAGGGCGGGTAAATATGTTTGATATGTTAAATAAAAATCAAATCTCAGTTGATAAAACTAGATTGATTATTAAAATAGATTCATACGAAAATTACTATTCTGTACAAAGTAAACTTAAAAAAATGTTCGAAAAAATATCTGGCATTAATTACTCTTTTCAACCGGTTAAAACAACTTACTCTGAACTAATAAATCCTTCGGAAGAAGACATAGCTATTAAAATTAAAGACAATGATATTAATACCGCTTTTGCAAAGGGTGAAGAAGTTATACAAAGATTAAAAAACGCTAAAATAAACGGTGTTTTTGGTTATCATTTCGGGGTTCAAAAAGGAACTCCTGAATATACGATTGAAATTGATAGAAATAAATGTATTGAGTATGGGTTTAAAGTACAGAATGTGTCAAATCAGCTTATCAGT
The DNA here is from genome assembly GCA_012719345.1 of Ignavibacteria bacterium. GTDB lineage: Bacteria > Bacteroidota > Ignavibacteria > Ignavibacteriales > Melioribacteraceae > JAAYAN01. The sequence continues at coordinate 4,708 of JAAYAN010000103.1, forward strand.
CTTGTTAAGGGGAATAGTACAATACATTTCTCCGATTTCGATAATAAAGTAGCAATAAATATAAGAACAGCTGAAAAAGACCGGAATGAGATTACAGGAATTATAAGTAATTACGTTACAGTGGATTCTCTGAAAATTCCCATATCTAAATTAATAAAATACAGATATTCAGAGAATTTTAACCAAATTTGGCGGGAAAACCAGGCAAGAACACTATTTGTATATGCTTATGTTGAAGATAGAAGTATAGATGAAGCTGTGAAAGATATTGAAGATGTATTAAATAAAATTCCAAAATTACCTGGACAGATGATAATGGTTGGCGGTGTAAATGAAGAAATAAGAAACTCGTTTTCGGGATTGTATATAGCATTGGTTATATCTATTTTGCTAATGTATATGATTTTAGCCTCGGAATTTGAATCCTTTCTTTTCCCGTTTATTATAATATTTTCAGTGCCTATGGGTCTTATTGGCGGCATCTTATCACTTTATTTTGCTGGATTAAGTATTAGCATTATTTCACTGATGGGGTTAATTATTTTAGTAGGCATTGCGGATAATGATGCGGTTGTTAAGGTTGAATTTATCTTAAGGAAACGTGAAGAAGGATTATCTGTACGTGATTCAATTATACAAGCAGGCAAGGATAGGTTCAGACCGATTGTAATGAATTCATTGACAGTAATTTTTGCGCTTATTCCAATGATGTTTGGCATTGGTGCCGGTACACAACTGCGTATTTCGCTATCCTTAGCTGTAGCAGGAGGATTGGTATCCTCTACATTTTTAACCCTTGTACTAATTCCTGTGCTTTATACATATTTGGAAAAACTATCAAATAAAAAATATAATGTAAACTAAATAAAAAAGGATTAGAATAAATCAGCGTTCTATCAATAGGTATTAAAGATGAAAATATCATTAAAAATAGTATTAATTGCATTTGCCATATTTTTTACAGCTGTAATGATTTATTCCTTTTTACCGGATACCGAAAATCAGGAAAAAGATGAATCAGCAAGTATAAATTACGACAAACTTGATGAAATTATTTTTGACGTAAAAACAACTAAAGTAATTAAAGGCAGCCTTGAAAAAGCAATTACTGCTAATGGAATAGTAAAAGCTTATAAGGAGCTTGAAATAACTTCAAACGTTAACGGATATATAAAAAATATTAATGTTTTTGAAGGAAAAACCATATTGGAGAATGACTTACTTTTAGCACTTGACGACAGGGAATATAATTTGGCTTTGAAGGATGCTGAAGTTAAGGTAACGCAAGCAAGAGTTGAATACGGTTTTTTAATGAAATCGTATACAGAAGACAGCAGCGCTATTAAAAAAGCACAAAAAATCGAAAGAAAAATTGCGGTAGTTAATGAGGAATATAAAAATTCTAAAATCAATGATGTCAGGTATAATGAGCTTATTGATAGTCTTGAATTGGCGTTATTGTTTACGGGAGCGAAAAGAGAGGAATTAGTGTTAAACAGCAGTGGTTTAACTTCAGCAATGAATGCTGTAAAAAAAGCGCGTCTTAATCTTGAATATACAAAAATAACCGCGCCATTTAGCGGTGTTATAGGTGATTTTAATTTGGTAGTCGGTCAAAGAATAAATGCGGGTGCTAAATTACTCAAATTGTTCAATGTATCTAAACTTTTAATTGATGTAGGAATCCTTGAAAGTGAGATTCTTGATTTGGTGATTGGGAGCAGTGCCGAAATTCAATTCCCTGCCATACCAGGAAAAGTATTCCATGGGACTGTTAAATATATAAGTCCTTATATAGATGCAAATACTAAAACTTGTACCGTTACTTTGGTATTTGATAATAAAAATAACTTAATTAAGTCAGGTATGTTTGCTAATGTTAAATTAGTATCAAAGGTTCTTGAAGACATAATATTGATTCCTAAGGAAGCCTTATTAGTGCGCGATGGACGTAACCTTGTATTTGTTGCGGAAAATAGTTTGGCAAAATGGAGATATGTTGAAATAGGTGATCAAAATGATAAGTATATTGAAATCCTGGAAGGTGTTTTTCCTGATGAAGATATAATTTACCAAGGGCATTTTACTCTTGCTCACGATTCGAGAATAAAAATAATTAAATGAAATAGTTTAAATTCAAACAAATTTCGTCAGATATTATAAAATAATGAAAAAAATATTTTATCTATTTCTATCCAGACCTGTTACAACTGCCATGCTTTTTTTTACTGTTATAGTAATTGGTTTAATATCATTATTCACAATACCTGTTGAGTTGAGTCCTGAAGTTGAATATCCCAAATTATCTGTTACTGTTTATTGGCAAGGAGTTTCACCTGAAATTATGGAAGCTCAGGTTACTTCCGTTATTGAATCTAAGCTTGCAGTTTTAAAAGGCATAAAAAAAATTCTATCGCATTCTTATCAAAGTACTTCAAATATCGACCTTGAATTTCATCCGGAAACAGATATGGATTTTGCTAGGATCGAAATAAATGAAGCACTCCAGACTATTAAAAATGATTTGCCAATTGGAATTACTAAACCACAAGTATCACCATATATCCCATCAGATATGGAAGAATTACAAGGGTTTATTACTTTTACTGTATCAGCGGTCAGATCGGCGAATGAAATAAGAAAGTTTGTAAAAGAAAGGTTTATTTATCCCTTACTAGCAATTGACGGAATATCTGACGTAGAAGTTAGGGGAGGGAATGAAAGACTTATTAGAATAATTATTGATTATGAAAAAGCCCAAGCTTTTAAAGTAACAAATGATGAAATTAATAATGCTATATCAAATGCGGAAATAATAAAAACAATTGGTAATATTGAGCGAACAGAGTCGGGTATTATTTTAAAGGTTGAAAATAAAATTGTTAAAGTCTCAGAATTAGAAAAAATTGCTATTAAAGAAACTGCACTTGGGAACAATATCCTCTTAAAAGATATTGGGCGTGTTATTGATGATTACAGAGAACAGAACAGTTATTATCGAATAAACGGAAAAGAAACAGTTTCTATAATAATAAGTAAAGAACCGGGCGCTAATGCTCTTGCTATTGCAGAAACTATTGAAAAAGTAGTTGGGAAATTAAGGACTGAACTGCCTTCTGATTATGATATTGTAAAGGAAATTGATAAAAGTGAAACTATAAGGAATGAATTAGGGGAATTAACTTCCAGCTCCATTTATTCTTTAATTATTATATTAGTTCTGTTACTTCTAATATTCAGAAAGGTCTCAATATCACTGATAATAATATCTTCAATAATATTCTCAGTATTTTTTGCCCTTATGCTTTTTTTTATAATTGGCACATCAATAAACATACTTACAATTGCTGCTTTCATTCTGGGTTTTGGTTTTATGTTAGATAACTCAGTTGTAGTGATTGATTATATTGATAAACATTATAACCGACAAGGCATTAAATATTTAACCGTGTTACTTAAGAATATTTATCTGCCGGTATTTTCAGCAACTCTTACCACTATTGCAGTATTTATTCCGTTAATTTTTCTTACCGGGGAGTTGAAATTATATTTTCAGCAGTTGGCAATTGGTGTTGCCTCTACTCTTTCTGCCTCATTAGTTATTTCATTTACAATTGTGCCGTTAATGTATATTAAATTTGTAGAAAATAATACAATAAAAAAAATAAAGAACAATAAAATAATATTTAACTTTTATTCATTTTGTTTAAAAGGTATTTATCGATATAAAAAAATAAGTTGGATGTTTTTACTAGTGCTTGTGGGTATTCCTGTATGGCAATTACCAGAAACAATTGAAACCCCGTACCTTGCACCAGCTTATAACTCTGTGTTTTCATCAAAATGGTATTCTGAAGCAAAATCGTACATTGAATATTTTCTTGGCGGAAGCCTGAATCTTTTTTTTAATCATATTGATAGAGGGAAAGTTTGGGATTATGGCAATGAAACCTTTATTAATATCGATATCTCTCTCCCAAACGGTAATAAAGTAGAAAGAATCAATAACTTAACCAAAGCTTTTGAAAAGGAAATTTTGCCATTCCAAAAAAACTTGAAAAATCTTATTGCAAATGTTTATGATGAACAGAATGCAAACATTCAAGTTTATTTTAAGGAAAACAAAAATGATCTTTCTCTTCCCTACCGGTTAAAAAATTTTCTAATAGGATACGCCACTCGGATTGGAGGCGCCGAAATATCAGTTTGGGGCTTCGGCCCTGGGTTTTCATCTGGAAGCAGTCAGACTAGTTCTTTTATTGTTGATCTGAAAGGATATAATTACCAAAAGGTTAAAGAAATATCTGAGAATTTTAGAGATTTAATAAAAAATAACCCGCGTATTGATAGAGTGGACATCGATAAATCCCCTTATTATTGGGACAAAGATGTAATTGATGTTATTGGTACAATTAATAGGAGCAAGCTGGATTATTATAATATCTCGCTTAAATCGGTATTTGAAAACATATCAAAGTCAACAGAGGGTAATTTTAATTGGAATAAATTCACAATCAACAATGATGAAGTTGAATATAATATTAAATATAATAATTATAACGATGTTCAGCTTGATAAGCTTAATAGTTTGATTTTTGAAAGTCCATCCGGACAGCAAATTAAAACTAAAGATATTATTACATTTGAAGAAAAGAAAGTTCTTCCATCAATAAAAAGAGAAGATCAGCAGTATCTGAGAATAGTTTCCTTCGATTTTAAAGGGCCCTATGAATTTGGAGAAAAATTTGTTGATGCCTCAATTGCTAAGATGAAAATCCCTGAAGGTTATTCTATTAAGAAGAGAGCGTATAATTTTTCATTTAGCGAAGAAGAGGAATATGATATTTGGAGTATCCTTGGTATAGCAATACTATTAATATTTATGATAACAGCCGGTTTATTTGAATCATTAAAAAAACCTGTAATAATTTTATCGGTTATACCATTTTCGGCAATTGGAACAATATTGCTTTTTTATTTTGGCGAATATACAATGGATAGAGGAGCTTATGCTGGAATATTATTATTAATAGGACTTTCAGTTAATAATTCCATTTTATTAGTTGATTATATCTCTAACAATCTTGCAACCAGAGCCGGATTTAATGAAATAATTGAACTAAGCTACACAAGATTGAGGGCAATTTTCACAACAACTTTTACTACAATTGCAGCATTAATACCCTTTTTGCTTAGTGATGATTCAAGGTTCTGGAAAAGTCTCAGTTTAAGTATTGCCGGGGGTATTTTCTTCTCTGCACTTTTTGTCTCGCTATTTGTTCCGGTTATTTACTCTTATTGGTTTTTGCCAAAAAGTAAAGATAAAGTGTTTAAAGATTAGAGAATTCAGAAAGGAAGTTAAAAAAAATATTTGTATATCTATCAAAAAAGTATTCTCCGGGCGTTTTGTCGGTCATTATGAAATACTCGCAATTAAAACCTAAACTCCTGTATCGCTTGCCTTCTTTTCCATCGGAAGAATACAGTTGTAAATAAATCTGTTAACCGGAACGTCAATCCCAAGCTTTTCAGCAAGCCGTACAACCGTGCCGTTTTGATATTCAATTTCCGATGGTCTGCCCTCCATAACGTCGCGGGTGAGGGATGATGTTGCATTATAATCGAAACCGTCAACAGCTTTCATTGTTTTTTCAACAGTATCGGGGGTAAGGTTTACTCCCGAAGCAATTCCTACATTATAAATTTCTGTAAAAAGTTCGTTCAGCATTTTTCGCGTTTCGGGCAATTCGCGCACAATTCCATAAGATGAACGTGCAACCGCCAGTAAACCGCTTGAACAAATCAGCAAGAATTTCTTCCACATTTCAGATTCAACATCTTCCGAAAGCACAGAAGTAATCAAAGCCTCATCAAAAACATTCTTAATTTTTACAGTACGGTCACTTCCGGCTTTATCAAGTTCGCCGAAAATTATTGTCGGGTCAAGTCCCATATGATTTATTACACCCGGCGATTCAATCTTGCTGAAAACACGGCACAATCCGCCAATAACATTTTTTTTAGGAAGAAATCCGCACAATTCCTCTGCTGCCAGAATTCCGTTTTGCAAAGGAATCACGTCAGTATTTTCATTAATTACTTGTTTTATTTTTTCAGCAGTTTCCTTAACCTGCCAGGCTTTTACACAAACAAGAATTAGCTCTGGATTTTCAATTTCTTCAATTTTATCCGTGCAATTTGCCGGATAAATTTTGAAATCGCCTTTTATACTTTTTACTTCCAATCCTTTTTCGCGGATAGCTTTAAGATGCTCGCCGCGCGCAATAAAAGTTACTTCGTTGCCAGCTTGTGCAAGTTTGCCGCCAAAATATCCGCCGACTGCGCCGGTACCGATAATTGCAATTTTCATCAATCCCAATTCCCCGATTTTTTTCCGGTCATAGTTTCTATTGTTAATTTCAAAACATATACTTTTTCTAAAGTTGCATCATCGTAAAAATTATTGGAGCTGCCGTATTTTTCCATTAATACATCAAGCCCGAAAATTTTTTCATCTTTGTTTTCAAGAAATTCGACTGTCCCGTAACCAATAACTGAACGGTATTTTAAACCCCATTTGCATGCTTTCTTGTCTTTAAGAATTTCGTAATCATCTTCAACTTCGAAACAAACGCGGTTGTTCTTTTTAAGCAATTCAATTTTCCTTCCGTCTTTAGCGGAATGAAAATAGAAAATGCCGTTTTTATATCCATAATTTAGCGGAACAATGTACGGCAGGCTGCCATCCATAATTGCAATTCTGCAAATATCAGCATACTGAAGAATTTCTTCTATTATTTGTTTATCAGTAATTTTTTTTTCAATCCGCCGCATAATTTTATTCCCTTTTTAAAAGCCAGGTTCCGGTAGTAAGAAGATTTTCGAGTGTATCATTTTCTTTTATTTGCGCTTGCAGGTATTCTTCAAACAAATGTTCTTTCTCAGGATATTTCAGTTTCAGCTCGCCAATTCTTTTTTCAATATTCCGGAATATAATTTCATCAGTTTCCACTTTGCAGTTAAATTCTGAGATTTCCTCTTTGATAACAGCAAAACCGGCTCCTTCAATCTGGGTGAAAAAACCCTTCTTCCTTAAATACTGCCGTCCGGCTTCAGTTTCGTCATCGCTGATGTAGCCATCGTCAATAATAATAAATCCGTCTTTCTGCAAAAAGTTGGTAACCTTTTTTAATGTTTCAAACATATTCCCGAATACCTGCCCGATTGCTCCAAGAATAACTATATCAAATTTTTCGGAAGAAGAAAAATTCCGGATATCTCCTGCTGTAAATCTGCATTTCTCATTCACATTAAATTTTGCAGCATAAGTTTCAGCTTCTTTAATAAACTCAGGAACTCCGTCAATCCCCGTTATTTTGCAATTAAGTTCTGCTGCAAGTTTTACTGAAACAGCGCCTTTTCCGCATCCAAGATCGAGAATGTTATAAAAATCCCGTTTTATGTTTTCTTTAATCAGTTTGCAAATTACTTTTGGGTCGGTGCCCATTTCCCATAAATCCTGCAGAATATATGGAATAAAAGGCAGTAAATCTTTCGATTTTCCGTCAATTGAATTCAGTACGCTTTGTTCAAGGTCTGGCATATAATGTTTTCCGAAAATTTGATGAAATTAACTGAGTGCAAGAGATATTTTTATTGCTTTATCAATTTCAGCCATTTTAATTTTATCTAATGATCCGAATTTATATACAAGTCTTTGTATTTTGTCAATTGTTCTGATTTGTCCGCAATCGACATAACTTTCTTCATTTAATCCGCCTTCGCCTTTTTCTAAAAATATCATTATCGGCAGCGGTTTTGTTATTTCTTTAACACTTGAAACAGGGGCAACAATTGTTACCGGACTGAATTTATTTCCAATATTATTCTGAACTATCAATGCTGGTCTGGCTTTCCCAATTTCACTGTCGATAACCGGGTCGAGATTTACAAGATAAATATCGCCCCTGAGCAAAGGCTCGACAATTCCTGTCTCATTCTTTATCGGCATTTTCCCATTCCTCTTGAGCTTTCCGATAGTAGTCGTAATTTGCTTTATAACCGTCCTCAAGCTCTTTTTCAATTTTTTCTTTCTCAATCAACTCAATATAATTTTGGATAGCTTTTCTGGCTATTTCACTTACAGGTTGCTTAATCTGTTTCGAAATGGAATTTACTTTATTTGATAATTCGGCATTTACAAAAAAGCTTAATCTTTCTTTTTTATTATGTCCTTTAATAGCAGGCATATTATCTCCATAAAATTCACATTAAATATGCACAACAATTAACACAAAAACAAGCGCATATTTTGTTGAAAGATTTGTTGCTATCGTTCTTAAAATTTTGTCATTCACTTTTAAACGGCTGGGTTAACGACCAATGGGACTGGCAGATTTTCCAGTTCCCGTCATCTTCAAGGCGGTAAACTTCCGTGCAGTTCCATTTTCTAATTATTTCGCTGTTAAATGATTGATAGTTGAAAGTCAGTACAGCCATTTTCCCGTCGGTTTGAACAACTGGATTTACAAGCTCAAATCTTTCGGCATATACTTTACCGCGTGCCTGTTCATAGTATTCACTCAATATTTCTAACCCGTCTATTCGTTTTTCAAGAGAAGGATCGAAATAAACTATATCCTTTGAATAAATTTCAACATAACCGGATGGGTCGCCGTGTGTCCATCTTTCAAGCGCGGCTTTTTCCATTGCAATAATCTTTTCCGCAATCTGCTCATTTTCTTGTGCCGAAATGAAGTTAAAAGTCATAAATAGTCCTAAATAATAATCTCATTTTTGTCTCATTATATAAAAATAGTAACCGTAGTATTCCGGATATTTCTTAAATAAATCAATTTCGTATTGAAGACTTTCAATTATTTCTTCAGCTTTTTTATTGCCTTTATGAATATTTCTGAATTTCGTGATCCGCTTTTCCAAAGGCTCATAATAATTATCCCACATTCCTTCGTATTCTAGCGGGAAATAATCAATCAACTCATATCCGCAGTTTTTAATCAATTCCAGGTTATCCGGAACATTTAGCATTTGCGGGCATTCGTTTTTAAAGAATTCAATCACTTCTTCGGGCGAATCATCCCGCAGAAAATTCATATCGCTGAAAACAACATATCCGCCGGGTTTTAAAAATTGCTTTGCTTTTTCGAGTCCGGCAGCAAACCCTATTATATAAATAGCTCCTTCCGACCAAACAAGATCGAAAGAATTTTTCGGGAAATCCAGATTGTTCATATCAATATTTTTTGTCTCAACTTTTGCGGAAAGTTGTTTGGCTTTAACCTTTTCTTCAATTTCGTTTAAGAACTTCTGGTAATTATCCGTTGCTATAATTCTGCCTTTTATTATTTTTGCCAAAGCTAAAGTCTGCGCACCTGTTCCGCAGCCTATATCTAAAACTTCGGCAAAGTCAGGTAACTTAATTTTAGTTAAAGCTTTTGTTATTGCGGCATCCGTTCCGGGACCAAGCCGCGGCATTTCATCAAATATTTCGTAAAATAATTCTTCCATAAAATTCAACTCGTTATATAATTTTACAAATAGCCATCAAATTTAAATGAATTATTGAAAATATAAAATCTAAAATGACTGAAAAGAATAATTAAAAATACTTATCCTTTAATAACTCCAAGAGGGCGAATCCGGGCAACTTTTTTGCTTATTCCAGCATTGTGCATTGTATCAACAACATCCGAAACATCCTTGTATGCAAAAGGCATTTCTTCGGCTATTGTTTTAAGACCTTTGGTTTGTATTTCAATCCCTTTCTTTTTAAGGTCTCCAATCAAATCGCGTCCTTTACCCGTAAGCAAAGCCTGATGCCTGCTTTGAAGTCTGCCTGCGCCGTGGCAGGAACTTCCGAAAGTTTCGTCCATTGCTTTTGCCGTTCCTACGGCAATAAAAGAATAACGCCCCATATCACCGGGGATTAATACAGGCTGTCCGATTTCCTTGTACTTAAGAGGAATATTTGCCGAACCGGGTGCGAAAGCTCTTGTAGCTCCTTTTCTGTGAACGCAGACTTTTTTAATTTTCCCGTCAATATTGTGTTCTTCAATTTTTGCTATGTTGTGGCATACATCGTAAATCAATCCGAAACCCAAATCTTTTTCTTTTATTCTAAGCGTTTTCTCCAGACTTTTATTTGCAAGATTCATAATAATCTGGCGGTTGTTCCAGGCAAAATTGGCAGCGCAATTCATTGCACTAAAATATGCTTCTCCTTCGCCGGAGTTAACCGGAACGCATATAAGCTGTTTATCGGGAATATTGATTCCGTATTTATTGCCCGCATTTAAAAATTTTCTCAGATAATCATCGCAAATCTGATAACCCAATCCTCTGGAACCTGTGTGAATAAGCAACACAATTTGATTTTTAAACAGACCCATAACATTTGCCGCCCTTTCGTCAAATATCTCATCCACAATATCAATTTCCAGAAAATGATTTCCCGAACCAAGCGTCCCGGCCTGATCCATACCTCGTTCAATTGCTCTGGCAGATACAAATGAAGGATCGGCGTTTTTAAGGCATCCTTTTTCTTCGGTAAACTCAATATCATTTTCGGTGGCCATTTCTCTTTCGGCAGCCCATTCCGAACCTTTAACAAGAATTTGCATCACTTCTTTTCCGGAAATCTTGCTTATTGCGCCGCTTGCGCCAACGCCTGTAGGTATTGATTGAAACAATCCGGTTATAATATCAGGAATTTTATTTTTTATCTGATCAAAACAAAGGTCTGTTTTTGCAAGCCGCACTCCGCAGTTTATATCGTAACCCACTCCGCCGGGAGATATAACGCCGGTTTCAAAATCTGTTGCGGCAACTCCGCCAATAGGAAATCCGTAACCCCAATGAATGTCGGGCATAGCGAGACTGTATTTCTGAATTCCAGGAAATTGCGCTACATTTATTACCTGCTTTAACGATTCGTCTTTGCCTATGCATTTTTCAAGCATTTTTTCGGATGTATAGATTCTTCCGGGCACAGTCATTTTTCCGCTTTTGGGAATTTCCCAAAGGTAATCGGTTATTTTGTTTATTTCTATTCCATTGAATATCATATGTCAATGACCAGCTTTACAGAATACAAATTATTTTTTTTCTCAATAACTGCATTATGATAAGTTACAGCTTTAATTTCATTAACAAATTTATGTTTTCCGGAAGAAAATTGCTCACCCAAAAGAATGACATCAAGCTTAAGTATATTGTTGGCAGATGATATCGATAGCGATTTGACAGAATTAAAGATGAACTTTTTTGTGAGGAAAAAGTAATTCAATTCATTTAGAAAATTGATAAGTAAATCTTCTAAAGAATCGGCTGGTAATGAAATCTTATATTCCGATTTATTATTGCCTTTGTATTTCTGAAAAACGCATTCTCTTATAGCAAAAGCAGCCGAAATAAAAAGTCCCTCGCAAGATTCTGCTTTTATTTCGACTGCAATATCAGCTGTGTGATCTGTAAAAATGTAATTTCCCAAAACGGGGTCAGCTTACTTTTTCTTTAACAAAATTACCTGTTCGTCGGATTTTAAAACATTATTGTAGAAACTCTTAAAATCCTGATAATCTTTTACGTCAATTTCGCGGTTGCGGAAAACTATATTTCTTTCTGCAACAATTTTATTGTTCTTAAATTCATACTTGATATTGTAACTGCCTCCGTTATACGAGAAACTGCCGGTCCCTTTTTCGTTTACAGGAATATATTCCTGTGGAATTTCAATTTCGAAAGTCTCACTCATTTTGTCGGCAGAAGGCCAGTATAGAAAAGGGTAAGTTCTGTTTTCGTAAGAAAGAGCTTTAAGCGGTAACAGTTTATCGGACCAAGGAATTTTCAGCATTTTAAAATCGCCTGCTTCAGTTAAGTAATCGGGAATAGTCATATCTAATGTATAATTGATAATATCCAAGCTGCTGTCAATATTTCCGGTTTCAAATTTATTCAGAACCATATTTGGATATTCCTGCGCAAGCGATTCGGACATTGTTTTATGCTTTTCGGAACTTCCCAGATATCGGAAATTCGCTTTGAAATTGCCTACTGCAGCCCCTTTTCTTGTATTGTTAGAAAATAGATTAATCTTGTTATCGCTGGTAAGCTGACATTTGGTATCTCTTATTATTTCGCTTTGAATAATATTTTCGGAATCCAGGTAGATTGAATTGGCATTCCCATTTTTAATAATAAGCGAGAATGCTCCGCGGTCAGGTTCGGGTAAAGCTGCAAAAGGATAATTCTGAGCAGTAAGGTCCAGATAAATAGGTCCTTTATTGGAATTAACAGATACAATTGCATGATTGAATGCTATAGACGGAAGAATGTTTTTATTAAGTCCCTGATCTTTTGTGTTCACCAGTACATAGTCAGCCGAAACCCCGATTTCACTTAACATTGCAATACATAAAGTTGCAAGATCTTTACAATCCCCGATTTTTGTTACCAAAACATCTCTGGCGGATTGCGGAGTAAAAGCGGATTGCCGGAAAGAAACACTGCTGTATTGAATATTTTCGGTGATATATTCGTATATCTTTTTAATTTTCTCATCAATATTGTTTTCAGGAATATTTGCAGTAATTTCTTTAACGGTTTCTTTAATTTCGTAACTTGGTCGTACTTTAGTGTAGGTTATATCCTTATACCAGTCAACAAGATAATTCCAATTATCCAAACTTGAAATAAAAAGCGCTTTCCCAACTTCCGTAATACTTGGCATATTATATTCGTATTTTAAGCCGGGCTGTTCTTTAATTGTCCACTCGTATAATTTCCCGTCTGCTGTTTTTGTAACAGAAACCGGGTCTTTACTCATATTTTGTGCGGAATAATTAAATTTTTTATTTTCGGGAATAAGCAGCGAATAGCTTATATATTTTACCGGATAGTAGTAATTGAAATAAAATTCATCCCAAAACTGGTCAGAAAGTTTTCCGTTATAGAAATTTTTCACTTTCCATTTTAAATAAATGAAATCGTTGCTTTCTAAAGATTTGAAAATAATATGGTTGTCATCGCTATCGGCTTGAACCTGAGTTCCATCTTTTTTAATTACAACAGCTTTTTCTACAATTAAGCCCTCGGAATAGGGGTTATAAGGAATATAGAATTCTTTAAATGTATTAATTCCGTCTGTGTTAAAAGTGCGAATCAACATCTCCCTCGAATATTCCGAAGCGCCTTCTTCGTATACAACTCTGTCTAATTTATCAAGAATTATCATCAGCTGGTCATCGGGACGGTCTGTTGAAGTAGGGGAGTTTTTAACGAGCGAATCGACATTAAACTTTTTAAAATAGCTGTATACCTGAGGTTTTCCCTGAAGTTCGCGAAGTTTATCGCGCGAATCAAAATTGGAATGATTATATTTTAAAGATTTTTTATATGAATTTTCAGCCTCGTTTTTATTTTCTGTAACCCGCTGAATTTCTGCAAGCTGAGCCCAGTAATATGTGCTGTTAGGGCATATATCCAAAGCTTCGCGGATATATTTTTCAGCTTTATCGTAATCCTGTCTTGCGTAAAAGGTTTTTGCCATTTCGTGCAAATAACCTACAGCAGCAGGATCTATTTCAAGAATTTCGAGATATGTTTTTTCCCATTCTTTAATTCTGCCAAGTTTTTGTAAAATTGCTCCTTTATTATAAAGTGCAGTTTTGCTATTGATATTCTGAATATATTTATCAACAATATTTAATGCTCCTTCCAGATCGTTTTTTAGAGCTAAATGAATTGTCATCTCGATATTTGCAAATTCCCATACTAAAGGATATTTTTCAAAAGCTTCTTTAGAAAGTGCAATAAGCTTTTCAATATTTCCTTTTTTTGCATGCAAAGAAATTGCAGTTGTATAATAAAGCTGCGATTCAGGCGAAATCACCGTCAGTTTATTTAATAATTCTTCAGCGGCAGTATAATCCTGATTTCTTAAATTTTCTCCAATTTTAGCTGCTATCAGCAATGAATTTTCATTATCCAGCAGATAAAGTTTTTCGCGGACAGATGAAGCTTCGTCATACTTTTCACCGCGAAGATAAGCTTCCAAAAGAATTGTTAAAAACAAAGCCGAATTGGGATATTGCTTCATTCCTTCTTTTAATATCAGTTCAGCTTCTATTGCTTTATCGTTTCGTAAATAAGAGTCTGCTAAAAGAAGATAATTTTCTACTTCGGAAGACTGATTTTTTATATTATTTAAAAAATATTCTTCGGCAAAGTTAGGTATGAATTGACTATATAAATTTGCAGCTTTTGTATATTTTTGATTTTCTGCTGAATATTCAATACCTGTTAAATCATTCCCTTCAGTATCCGAAAGTCTTATTAGAAAATTACAATTGCTAATTTCCGAAAAACCGCATTTTATTAAAAGTCGGTTCCAACCTTTATTAAGTTCAGTTTCAATTATGTATGTATCAAGATCGTTATTGTTCTCATCGAAATAATCGTAAATCATAAAGTCATTTAAAAATATTTTAAGCGAGCCCGAAGTACCGGCTCTTACCAACACCTTCTGATTTTGCGGAGAATAAATAAATGTGTTTCCGTAAAAGACGGCTTCATTAAATGCAAAATATCTGTTGAAATCAATCCATCCGTCGGGGCGAACCTTATTTATCGGGAACCATTTTGCAGGAACACCGTTTTTGCCGGTATATTCAACATTTTCATTAAATTCGGTTTCGGGAGGAAATATTTTATCAAATCCCGATGCCGAAATGTTATCGAACGGACCGATTATCTGCCAGTTTAGAATTGCATTAATTTCGCTGTTATATTTTTGTGAAAGTTCGTTATTTCCTCTTTCCGAATAAAATTCAATAAATCTTTCTTTTATCATTGCAGGCAGAATTTTTAAATGGTCGGGATAATCAATAGCTTTCTTTAAAACGGCAGGTATTTCTCCATCTTTTCCTGAAGCAGATATTTCACTGTTAAAAACCAGAAGCGACGAATAGAGATAAGGCTGAAAAGATGTTTCAGAATCGATTATATTTTTAAAATAATTCCATGCATCGGGCATATTCCCTTTATATCTGTTAAGATAATATAAACCGAGGTTTGCGCGCAGATTATTTTTATCTGATTCTATTACAGAAAGAAAAAGATTATGCGATTCGGTAAAATTATTGTTACACAATTTTTCCCAAGCTTCTTTTTCTTTATTGTTTTGCGGATAAATTTCGAAAAGATTGATAGATGACAATAAAATCAAAAAAATAAGAATATTTTTCATTTGTATTCCCCAAAGTATTAATGTTTTGTAACAGGATTATAAACCTGTAATTTTGTTCTGTTCCAAAAACAAAAAGCAATGTAAAATTACATTTAAATTTGAAAAAAAATGATTTTTTTTATGGGATATTGTGGAGGTAATAAAAAAAGTGACAGAATTATATCTGTCACTTTAATTAATATTTCTAACTAAAACGAAAAAATCCTAAAAACAAAACTTTTGTAAAAATCTTCAGCAAAAAAACCGCTTTAGCAAATTAAAAAATAAAATTATTTTTTAACTTCGTGTGACCAAGCTTTAATTGCTTTTAGAATTTCCTCAGCTGAGTTAATTATAGCTTCTTTGTTTTTAGCCGAAGCATTAGACAATAAATTTTCACTGACTTTTGTGAAACTTGCTGAAAGAGCTCTCATAATGGGAATGCAAGTATTTGTTAAATGAACAATAACATTTCTTTTATCGGTCTGATCAATCTTTCTTGTAACATATTTTTTTGCTTCAAGAGCAGTTACAATGTGTGTTATTCTTCCAGGAGTTAATTCAAGAGTAGAACAGATTTCCTTAACCGAAAGAGTTGTTTTGTCGCCGAACAATTTTAATGTTTTGTATTCAGCGGGAGTCAGATTATAAAGAGCAGCAAATTCATTCTGCTTTTCGATGCAAGTATGCGAAAGTTCGCAAATTACATTGGCAAGTTCAGTTGCCATTTTTTCTACGTTAGTTGTTTCCATTTGATCCTTTAAATAATTTATTAGTAAAAATAATAATAATTACAATTTTAAGCAATATTTATAATTAGCAATGTGATTATCGTTAAGTTTTTAAAAAAATGTAATTTTTTTTAATTAAATTTGTTCCTAAAAAAGAGAAAAAATTGAAAGTTGCTGTTACAGGTGGTGCAGGTTATATCGGTTCTCATTTTATACGTGAATTAGTAAAGAACAATGATGACATTTTTGTAATTGATAACCTTATCAGAGGTCATAAAGAATCACTTCCTCGAAAAGTTAATTTTATAGAAATGAACATTAACAATAATAATGGAATATTTCCACTATTTTGTAAAGAAAAATTTGATGCCGTTGTCCATTTTGCTGCTTTTGCATATGTAGGGGAATCTGTTGAAGATCCGGGACTATACTACGAAAATAATGTAATCGGCAGTATTAACCTGATTAAAGCTGCGGCAGATGCCGGAATTAAAAAATTCATATTTTCATCAACATGTTCGCTATACGGTAATCCCGAAACTGTACCGATAACTGAAAAAGAAAGCATTAAACCGTTAAATCCTTATGCCAAGACAAAGCATATTATTGAAAATGTATTACAGGATTTTGAAAAATCGGCAGGAATTAATTATGTTGCTTTGCGTTACTTTAATGCTGCGGGCGCTCACATAAGCGGCGAAATTGGCGAAAGTCACCAGCCGGAACCGCATTTAATTCCGCTTGTGCTTCAAACAGCGCTGGGCAAACGTGATCAGATTTATATTTTCGGCGATGATTACAAAACGGCAGACGGCACTTGCATACGCGATTATATTCATGTTACCGATTTGGCAAAAGCACATCTGCTGGCATTGAATTATCTTAATTCAGGGAAAAAATCGGAAATAATCAATTTAGGAACTGGCAGCGGATATTCTGTTAAAGAAATAATAAGGATTTCCGAAAAAGTAACCGGCAGGAAAATCAAATACTCGGTAGCACCAAGACGCGAAGGGGATCCGGCAATTTTAGTAGCCGATAATTCCTACGCGCAAAAAATTCTTGGCTGGAAGCCTGAATTCAATCTTGAACAAATAATTTCAACTGCCTGGAAATGGCATCAAAACCCAAAATACTGAAAATATGATTGCAGAAAAATTTGAAATAGAAGGACTTATATTAATTGAGCCGGATGTTTTTTCGGATGCGCGCGGCTTTTTTTTTGAATCTTATAACACACAAAAATACGAAAACATTATTCCAGGCGTAAGTTTTTTTCAGGATAATATTTCGAAATCCTGTAAAAATACTTTACGGGGTCTGCACTATCAAGTAGGTGAAAGTGCGCAAGGAAAGCTTTGTCAGGTAATTTTTGGCGAAGTGCTTGATGTTGCAGTGGATATAAGGTTCTCGTCTCCTACATTCGGAAAATATCAAGCTGTTGTGCTGTCCTCCGAAAATAGAAAACAATTTTGGATACCTCCGGGGTTTGCTCACGGTTTTGCTGTTCTTTCGGATGAGGCTATATTTATGTATAAATGTACATCTTTTTACTCCAAAAAAGATGAGAGATGTATAATTTACAACGATCCCGATCTAAAAATTAATTGGGGTATTGAAAATCCCGTAATTTCTGAAAAAGATTTGATGGGCAGAAGATTTAAAGACATCGATAAAGATTTTGAATGATAAATCAGGAGGCTAGATGAATCTTGCAGTTGTTGGTACTGGTTATGTAGGATTAGTTTCAGGTACTTGTTTTTCGGAAATGGGAAACAGTGTAATTTGCGTAGATAATAATCCGGTAAAATTGAAAAAATTAAAGGATGCAGAAATTCCGATTTATGAACCCGGGTTGGATATGCTTTTTTATCGGAATATAGCTAAGAAACGTCTTGAATTTACCGACGATTTAAAATATGCTATTATGAAATCGGAAATAATATTTCTTTGCCTTCCAACTCCTCAAGGCGAGGACGGTTCGGCTGATTTAAAGTATGTATTCGGGATTGCCGAGGATATAGGAAAAATTTTTTCGGAAAATGAAGATGAAAAATTCAGAATATTTGTAAACAAAAGCACTGTACCTGTTGGAACATCACAGTCTGTAACAGCAATACTCGAAAAATATAAAATCAAAAATTTCGAAGTTGTATCCAATCCCGAATTTCTTAGAGAAGGTTATGCAGTGGAAGATTTTATGAAACCCGACCGTATTGTAATTGGAGCGAAATCCGAAAAGGCTTTCAAAATAATGAGAACGCTTTACGAACCATTTGTGCGTCAGGGAAATCCGATTATTGAAATGGATCCGCAAAGCAGCGAAGTTACCAAATATGCTGCAAATTCTTATCTTGCTATGAGAATTACATACATGAATGAACTGGCAAATTTCTGCGAAAAAGTAGGAGCAAATGTAGATTTAATCCGCAAGGGAATGGGAACAGATTCCCGTATAGGAAAAAGATTTCTTTTTGCGGGAATAGGATATGGCGGTTCTTGTTTTCCAAAAGATGTTAATGCCTTGATAAAAACTTCTTCCGAAAAAGGTTCGGAAATGCGGCTTTTAACACTTGTTGACCACATTAACAAAGATCAAAAATTAATACTTGTTCAAAAAATTACTGAACACTTTAACGGTGATATAAAAGGCAAAACTTTTGGTATCTGGGGATTGGCATTCAAACCTAATACTGATGATATGAGGGATGCTCCTTCGATTGTAATAATTAATGAATTGTTACAATTAGGCGCTAAAATAAAAGCATATGATCCAGCTGGAATGGAAAACGCAAAATTTTATCTTGGTGATAAAATTGAATATATGAACGAAGAGTATTCTGTTCTCGAAAATATTGAAGCGCTTTTGGTATTAACAGAATGGAATGAATTCCGTAACCCGGATTTTAATGTTATTTCTTCTAATCTTAAAAACAAAGTTATATTTGACGGGAGAAATATTTACGATCCGAAAAAAATGAAAGAACTGGGTTTTACATATTACAGCATAGGAAGACAGCCTGTAAAACAGTAAAAAATGGGTTTTTAAGAACCTAGAATTTTGTCGTAATATTGTTCGTATTGCGGAACAATAATATCCTTGTTGAAAACATTAACCGCAGTATTTCGGCAGTTTTGCGAAAATGTTTGATACTTTTTTTCGTTATTAAGCAAACTTACAACGTATTTAGACATGCGGTCGATATCTCCGAATTCTGCAATAAAGCCTGTTTCGTTATGAACAACAAGTTCAGGCAGACCACCAACACTGGAACTAACAACAGGTACTCCGCAGGACATAGCTTCAAGCGCCGAAAGACCGAAACTTTCGGATTGAGAAGGCATAAGGAAAATATCGGCTGCGCTTAGCAACTCGGCAAGAGCATCTTGTTTTCCCAAGAAAAACACATCTTTCTGCAAATTTAATTCGCGGACAAGTCTTTCACATTCCGAACGGTCAGGACCGTCGCCTATTAAAACCAATTTTGCCGGTATTTCTTTTTTTACACGCTCAAGAATTTTTATTGTATCCGAAACTCTTTTTACTGGACGAAAATTGGATGTATGCATTAAAATCTTTTCATTTTCCGGAGCTACCATTTTTTTGAAATTTTCATTGGAAACCCTTTTATAAATTTCTGTATCAATAAAGTTATAAATTACGTCTATCTCTTTTTCAATATGATAATTTATTAAAGTTTTTTCTTTCAAAAAACGTGAGACTGCGGTAACTCCGTCACTTTCTTCGATGCTGAATTTTACAAGCGGAAGAAAAGAAGGTTCAAGCCCCACAAGGGTTATGTCGGTTCCATGAAGGGTTGTAATTACTTTGATATCCGATTTGCTTTTGCGTAAAATTTGCCGCGCTAAATATGCACTTGTGGCATGAGGAATTGCATAATGAACATGAACGAGATCGAGGTTCTCAAATTCAATTACTTCAAGCATTTTACTTGTTAAAGCAAGGGTGTATAGATTATGCTCGAACAAGGGATAATTGCTCATTTCGACTTCGTGGAAAAATATATTTTCGATAAAATGATTAAGCCGATGAGGAAGCGCATAGCTGATAAAATGTATCTGATGACCTTTAGATGCAAGAGCTTTTCCCAGTTCCGTAGCCACAACTCCGCTTCCGCCGTAAGTGGGGTAACATGTAATTCCTATTTTCATATTTACCGCAATTTATTATTATATTAGTTTAATAATACAAAAACTATTCAATATTTATTGAGAATATAAAATAATGAAAATACTTGTAATGGCATATATTAATACTTAGTTGAAATTTTAAAAAGAGACTCCCAAAGTTTTAGTAATTTATGATTGCAAAAAAAATAAAAACAAAACAAAAGGAGTCTCGAATGAAAGATAATGAAAATAGGCAAAA
>JAAYAN010000104.1 GCA_012719345.1 Ignavibacteria bacterium
TTTGTAAAGCTTATTTTGTATTCCATAGTGTTTTTTCTCTTATTGCTAAGCATTAGAAATTGTTTTTCAAAACTTATATCTTTATCCTATTTTTTCAAAGTTTTCTTTATTGCTTTTTCTGGGTTTATGCGAAGCACGCTTGCCAAAAACGAAAACTATATGAGCAGTTTGAAAAACGAAATTGCAAATGCTAAATTATATATGGATATTGAAAAAGTAAGATTTGAAGATAAATTCGAGTTTACGGAAGAGTTATCGGAAGAATGCCAATCGCTGCAAATACCTGCTATGATTTTGCAGCCGCTTTTTGAAAATGCAATAAAACACGGCGTTTACGAAAGTCTGGAAAAAGTTTTTATAAAACTTGCCTGTAAAAAAGAAGGAGAATATCTTGTTATAACGGTTGAAAATAACTTTGATCCTTCATCGGTTCCTCAAAAAGGGGAAGGCATCGGGCTTGTTAATATTAAAACGCGGATGAGCCTTGTTTATAAGCAGGATAATTTATTGACTTATTCGAAAAGCGGGAATATTTTTACTGTTAAGCTATTTATTCCATTACCTGAAAAAGGGAAAAAAAATGAGTGAGAAAATAAAAACTTTAATTATTGATGATGAAAAACTTGCACGTGATATTATAAAAAACTATTTAGGAAATCACAGCGAATTTGAACTTGCGGGCGAATGCAGCAACGGGTTTGAAGCCTTAAAACAAATTCAGGAAATAAAACCTGAGATAATCTTTCTGGATATCCAGATGCCGAAAATAAATGGATTTGAATTACTTGAAATTTTAGATGAACCTCCCGTAATAATTTTTACTACAGCTTTCGATCAGTATGCCCTTAAAGCTTTTGAAGTGAATGCTACGGATTATCTTCTTAAACCGTTTTCGCGCGAAAGATTCAGCGAAGCTGTTGAAAAAGCAAAATTACATCTTAAGAGTAAGAGCGAGTATCTTTCCAAATTATCAGCTTTATCGAACGAAGTAAAAGGAAACGTTGAATATATCAATCGTATAATTGTCAAAAAAAATCAAAATGTAATCATTATTCCGGTAGAAGATGTAAACTATATTGAAGCGCAGGATGATTACGTAATGATACATTGTTCTACCGGAAAACACCTTAAACAGAAGACGATGAAGTCATTTGAAAATCTTCTGGATCCGAAGGAATTTTTAAGAATACACAGGTCTTTTTTGGTAAACATTTCCAGTATAACTAAATTAGAGCCGGCAGAAAAAGATAATTATATTGTAAAATTAAAGGATGGCACTTCGCTTCCGGTCAGCAAATCCGGTTATTCCAAAATTAAGGAAATTATGAATTAAGAAGCCGGGATATTATATTTTTACAAAAAGGCGGTAAATCAATAGGATATCTGATGATTTAAAAATCAATTAGCAAGATCAAGAAGTCTTTTTATTGTTCTTAATCCGTTTTTAACTTTAATAATAATATTATCGATACTTTCCACTGTATCCGAAACGTTTCGTATGTTTTTCTCAACAAGGTAAGTTATGCTGTTATTCCCGGATAAAAGCATTTCCGAATCGGAATAAATTTTTACAGAAATTGCCAGAATTATTATTATTAAAAGTACTTTAAAATATGATTTCATAATCAAATATAAAAATCGGCAGCAAAAAGTGCTGCCGTTAATTTATTTTTTCTTTTCCTGATCTTTAATAATTGTCATCGCTGTTGCAATCATTCCCGAAATATCGGAAAGATTGCTTGGAATAATAACTGAATTATTTGTTTTTGCAAGATTACCAAAAGCGTTAATGTATTGTTCGGCAATACGCAGATTCACTGCATTCATACCGTTCTGTTCGTTAATTGCCGAAGCTATTTCACGTATACCTATAGCTGTTGCAAGCGCAACTCTTTCAATTTCCTGTCCGCGTCCCTCTGCTTCGTTTATACGTTTCATTTTTTCGCCTTCCGATTTGGCAATCATTTCCTGCTTATCACCTTCGGCGCGGTTTATCTTTGCCTGCTTATCGCCTTCCGATTCTGCAATAAGCGCACGTTTTTCGCGTTCGGCGCGCATCTGTTTTTCCATTGCATCTTTAATGCTCTGAGGTGGTAAAATGTTTTTTACTTCGTAGCGGGTAACTTTCACTCCCCATGGTTCCGAAGCTTTATCAACTGCTTCAACAATTGCTACGTTAATTGTGTCTCTTTCTTCAAAAGTTCTGTCCAGTTCAAGTTTGCCCATAACGCTTCTCATTGTTGTTTGTGCAAGCTGTGTTGCAGCAAACTGGTAATTATTTATTCCGTACGATGCTTTCATCGGATCGATAACCTGAATGTAAAGGATTCCGTCAACTTCCACCGAAATATTATCTTTGGTTATACACATCTGCGAAGGAACGTCTAAAGCTTGCTCTTTAAGTGAATGCTTATAGGCTATTTTATCAACGAATGGCACAAGAATATGAAAACCTGCTTCAAGCGTGGCGTTGTATTTTCCCAGACGTTCAACTATGTAAGCAGATCTTTGCGGCACTGTTCTTAAAGTTTTTACAAAAATAATAAATGCAAAAAATATTATTCCTATAAGAATAATTGTAAAAGGTTCCATTTAAGCTCCTGTTTAATTTTGGGTTTAATTTTTCAAAACGGGTTTAACTTTTAGTGTAAGTCCTTCTTTTCCTATTATTTCAACAAGACTTCCGTCAAAAATTTCGGAATCGGATGTTGCGTTCCAATTTGTGCCGTGAAGTTCCACCTTACCTTTATTAGGAGGTAAAATTTTTTGTACTACTACAGCTTTTTCACCTAAAAAGTCTTCAAGGTTTTCTCCGGTGCTTGTCTCGGTTTTTTTCCTTCCGCTGAAAAGTGAACTTACATATTTGCGCAGAGATAATAAAAATAAGCATGAGGATATTAAGAAAATTAAAAGCTGTATATCAATTGACAGCGGTAAAACAAGTGAAAGCAGAGCAACCAGCCATGCTCCGGCTCCGAAAAAAACTATAACTAATCCCGGCACACCCAGTTCCATAATAAAAAGAACTAAACCGATTATAAACCAGATTACCGCCGGATGAGACCAATCCATAAATACTCCTTTTGCTTTTATGACAAGTAAAATTTTAATATCAATAAAACTTACAAAGAATAAAAATCTGATACAATCCGAATTATATAGGAAAACGTAAATATAAGTTACCGAAATTTTTTAGTAATAGTACATTTATGCTGTTAAGTGTATTACCAAATACCCTGTAAATAATTATGATAAAATTGAATAATAATTAAATAAATTAGTATAATTAATTAAAAATCCAAAATATTATAAAGCTTAATATCACAAATCGAGAAATATTTATCAAATTAACTTGCCAGCAATAATAAAAATTTCATATTTTTGCAAAGGAATTAATTTTTGGAACATTCCATCAGCAGCCTCACTTTAGCGATTACATCATAAAAACCAAGCTGCAGCAAAACAAGTATATTTGAAATAAAAA
>JAAYAN010000272.1 GCA_012719345.1 Ignavibacteria bacterium
CGTTGTGACATCAACAACGCACAAGACATTGCGAGGACCGAGAGGGGCATTTGTGGCAGTTACGGATAAGGGCTTGGAGAGAGATGCGGATTTAGCAAAGAAAATTGATCGGGCCGTATTCCCGGGGTTGCAGGGTGGGCCACACGTGAATGCTGTGGCGGCAATGGCCATAGTGTTCGGAGAAGCAATAAAACCTGAGTTTCAAAATTATGTAAAAAGAGTGGTGGAGAATGCAAAAGCCTTGGCTGAGGAGTTAAAAAGGAGGGGTTATAAGGTGTTTGGTACGGAAAACCATCTAATGGTGGTGGACGTGGGTAAGGAAAAGGGCAAGGAAGTGGCGGTGGCGTTGGAAGAGGCCGGGATAGTCTGTAACGCGAATACCATACCCCACGACGAAGGGAGCCCAATGAAGCCTTCAGGAATTCGACTGGGAAGTCCGGCGATGACGACAAGGGGGTTTGGAGCTGAGGAATTCCGAAAAACAGGGGAGTTAATTGACAGGCTAATCCGGGGCGAGAGCAAGGGAACGATAGGGCAAGAAGTAAAAATTTTGGTGAAGAGCTTGTAGACAACCGACCGCGTGAGATTTCCCAAAGAGGGAGGCTCCCGGAAAACGGGGGTTTTCCGGGAGCCGGAGAGACTAGTTGATAAGAATAAGCTGGGTATTGGGATTTAGGACAAGAGCAGTTAGAATCAAAACCAATACTACGAAGACGAGGGTAAGGATGGTCGCCGGGGTGAACATGCGGAGGCGATACATATGAGTGAGACTCCTTTCTTGTGAAAAAGTCTGAAACAGCCAGAAAAATCGAGAAGATTTTTATCAGCTTTTCTGGCTGTTTCAGTTACGGTCGGTTGTCAAAGTACAATAAAGTTTCAAGGAATTAGGGATGGCGTTATTGCCAAATAATTGCCTGAAACTAGGGAATAATAAACTATTATTATAGGACTATTTTGAGACTAACAAAAAAGCAGTCCCTTCAAGACTGCTTTTTGTTGAATTATAAAATTTAGGGCTTGGCCTCTGGCTAAAAAATAATTTTTGGACAAAGGTCAAGCCGCGCACATTACAAAAGATGGTCCCCAAAGGGTCCAAATTTTGCGCAGTGCGCGGTTATGACAGGTTGAGAGTCAGTCGGAGAGAGCGGGAGGAGGTGGTACATCCGATTTGTCCGAAGACTCTTCGGTGATCTCCACGTTGAGCTGCTTCAGGTAGGACCTGAACTCTCGAGCGTAGCCCGGCATGCTTCGCTTGGCGGCGTCCTGCTCGGCGTCAATGAGGATTTTGGCCACTTTCGTGACGTTGATCTTCGGATTGTCACCGACAGAAACGGCCGCGTCGAGGGAGCTTCGAAAAGCCGACCAGGCAGGACGAATGTCCCGTTGGAGCTGGATCTCTTTCGTGTCGTAGCGATCGACATAATCCACCAGTTTGTCGGTAGCCTCGTTGAAGGAGGTTACCTCCTTGGGGGGGGCTGGAGCACGACGGCGGACAACGGGGGGGGTGGCCGGACGACGACGGACGACGGGACGAGTTTCCACCTCTTCTTCGATGACGGCTTCTCGTGGACGCGCGGGGCGAACCGTAGTCTCACGACGTACAGTCGTACGTTCGACGACGGGTTCGTCGCGTTCCTCACGGCGAGTGGTCGGACGACGGACGACGGGTTCGTCGTGTTCCTCTCGGCGTCGGGGGGCAGGCTCGACCTCTTCGGGTTGCTCTTCCGTGGGCTTCTTAAAGAACCACCAGTAGATGGCTCCGCCCAAAGCAAGAAAAGCGATGAAGATGATTCCGATCCCCGCAAGAAACAGAATGATGTTACTCCAGCTGATGACCATGTTGCTCCTTTCGAGCGATACTTGTGACCCTAGGGCCCGGGATAGGGTCAGTTGATAGTTGTAGCCCTTAGGACCGACAAACACCTTGTCGGCCTTAAGGGCCCAACTATAAGACCAATTCCCAAACCCTGACCTGTCATGTAAAAGAACTGTATTGGACTCATACTCCAAAAGCAATATTTGGTGAAGAATACCAATACTGTTAAAGATCTACTAACGGTTGTTAGTATGTAGGAATTATACATCAAAAAGACAATAAAATCAAGTTATAGGATATTATCTTGGGGTTGTTTCTTTAGGATTAGGAGCAGTAGGGGAGGTGTAAAGAGAAAGGCCAGATACTGGAGCAGTTGAGGCAGGAATAAAATATACACTGTTTGGTTTGCCAGCTTATCATTAAGATACCAGCCATTAGCCCAGTTACTAAGATGATAATGTTGCTTTAGGATTTGGGGTAGAGGGTTTAGAGAGAAGGCCAACCAGCCGGGGTGATAGGACTGGAAGAGAGCCAGGGTGGGTTTGTGGGGTAAACTGCCCAAGTTGATTTTGTAAAAGGTTTGATTCGGCTGCTTAACATTAAAGGGTGAAGTCAAGGCAGGGCTATGGTTTTCAGTAACGGGAGTTTTGAGACTGATAAGACTGTGATAGGGCATGGGGGAAATGGAGACATCTTCGATAAGATTGTTTGATGTTTTATTTGAATAAGAATTGCTGGAAAAATTAATTCCGATACCCTGATCAAATTTATTGCCGGGAGGGACGACGATTAAAGTTTCAGAACGGCCGTTTTCTGTAATCCGACTGTCAGCATAAAGACGATTGTCAAGTAAAGAAAAGACCTTGAAGAGAAGAGGGCGATTTGAGGTGTTGTTCGCGGTGATTTTTATGAGGTAGGCGGTATTAGTGACGAGATCCGACTGACAGCTAAAGAAAGAGGTTTTTTCTTCGTTTTGGGCATTGAGGAGTTTTTGGGTTCCCTGGCAACTTTCCCAAGAGGGGGAAATAGTTTGAGAGTGGGAGCTATATTCGGAAGAAAGCAG
>JAAYAN010000105.1 GCA_012719345.1 Ignavibacteria bacterium
ATAGCTGGAGGTATTGCTGGTGGTGCTGTAGGCATGGCTGCTGCTTCAAGCATCACAACAACAACTATTACGGCTGTTGGCACTCTTGCAACAACAGCAGCAATAGGGACCGCAGGTATTATTGGAATAGGTATTTTAACCGGTGGTCTTGGTTTACTTGTTGGATTAGGTGTAGCGGCATTGCTTTCTGATAAGAGTAAAGATCAACAACCACAGCCGAAATATATAAATGATGAAGATTTCGTTAACAACCAGCGCACGGCTCAAGCTCTCAACCAGTTCATAGACAATTTAAAACAATCAATTCCTAATGCAGTTCAGGGAATTCTAAATATTGCTATTTTCAACATTGTTAAACCAGTTGAAACGGAAATAACCGCCCAAAGGGAATTGATTAAGCAAATGAAAGATGATTTGAAGAAAACAATGGAGGAGCAATCTGAAACAAGGAAGCTACTTGCATCATTTGCTATAGAAGCAACGGAGATCAGGAATTCTTATAATGATATTTATAAAATTATTAGTGGTATATGATTAATCTTTACAAGTTCTTTTTACAATTGTTTATAGAAAGACACATTATTTGGAATTTAAAGAAATTAAGACCCGCGAGGAAATAGGATTGGCGCGGAAAAAGAAAAGAAGCACCGGCAACACAGGCCACTAACAGCGGCAAGCCACCATGTGTCTGTAAACCGGTGAGTACACCGCTTTACAGACACACGGCGGCTGTGCCGCGACCCGTTATGCACAATGCATTTGTCCCATTAAAAAATGCGCGCCAGGAAAGAAGAAAATGATAATAAAAAAAATAACAATAATCATAATGTTTCTAATGGCAACTGTATACTCGCAGATATTATTACCTGCAGATTATTTAAAACCAAAAGATGAATTGTTTTTTCAAAAATGGCGAGATAGCAGTAAAACAAAATTTTTAAGTTTAGGAACAGATTTAAATTGTGATAATTTAATAGATTCTGTTTTTATACTTGAAAAAAAAGATGGAAAAGGAATTGGACTGTTTGCGTTTTTAAAAGATGAGAAAAATAATTTTACAGTTTACAATCTATATGAAAGTACAAAAGATAAAAACAATTATGATAATTTAAATGAAGTGCAAATAGAACAAATTCGAAAACAATATAAATCAGCTTACGGCATTAAAATCGCAAACCAAGGTTCTTACCAAACTGCGTGTGGTAAAGGTTATTATGAATGTGAAGAAGACGAACCTGAAGAAGTTTTATTAAAATGTAATGGCATAAACTTTTTTCTATACGAAAGCGCAAACAGTTTTTTTTATTGGGATAACATACAGAACAAATTTAAAAGGATCTGGATTAGCGATTAACATAAAAGAAGAAAAGAATGGCGCGCAAGAAAATATGGGCCAAATGCACTATGCATAACACGGGCAATATGCCATTTGTTCAGCCATAGCGCTTCACAAACAGCATATATGCCCGAGCCCGTTGTGCGCAATAAATCCGGTTATGCGGAAAAGGAAATAAGAGCCGCCGGGAGATAAGAAATTTGAGAGTTTAAGAAAAGATTGGCGTAAGGAAAGCCGCATCGTGCGGCTTGAAATATGAGAATATTTTTCTAACTAATAGTGCTTATATGAATAGAAACTATCTTTTACTTACTTTTCTTACCATTTTACCGCAACTAATGTTTACCTCCTGTTGCTGTTCAGTAAATCCTCTTAAAGATGGTAACTATGTTTTAAGCCATTCTTTTCTACTAAACGATAATAATAAGCTTATCCCTGCGCCAGAAAACCAATTTAGAATTTATAAAGACTCAGTTTTTTATTCAGAATTCGAGCCCTATGTCCCAATTAAAAATGGAATTATTCATAACAGTAAATTTATTCTAAACAATTCCGATACAATCAACTATTTCATAGTTAAGGGTGGTTTTTCAACTATCGCAGATACATTGCAGCATATTTGGTTATTTGATAAAGAGAAATAAACATGAGTTTAGCGCAGATTACCTTTTAAAATTATAAGTATTCAAAGGTTCTGAATGAAAAAGCAAAAAATGATTGTCTTTATTCTAATTATTATTTCAATTTGCCCAATTATTTTATTAGGGTATTATCTATTTGTCTCCCTTGGTACCCCTGAAGCTTATAATATCCTCAACAAAAAAACCAATACTCCACAAATTTGTATCGAAGATTCAGATATTTATGAATATTATATAGTAGCTGAAATGAGTTCCCAAGGGTACCAGAAATATGTGCGGAAACTCAAACTGATAGAATTATCAGATAGTACAATATTGAATAAAATAGAATCTCTTTCACATTACGAAAAACCCCATTTTCATGGGAATATTTGGCCTAACAAAGTCATTTTTACACATTACTATCTTAGTAGTAAGGTTTGGGTCTTATCTGCACATGAAGCAGGTAAACTTTACGTTAGAGGCAAAATAATGCGAGTTTTTTAAGATCGCAATTAAGTGTACTCTTTTTGTTAAAATAACTTGTACTTGAATTACAGTTCCTATAGAAACCAAAAGAGCCCGTCCTGTGCGGAATAAGATTACGCCAAGGAAAAAGAGCAGGACGGCGGCAGAAATAGGAGCATAACCGGATTTACAGACGCACAACAGGCCAAGTACGCCATGCCGAGTACAGCACAGCGTACATTGGCCGGACCGTTGTGCGAAAGCCTGTTGGTTAGCGGACACGAGTACGTGGGAGTTTAAGAGCAACTGGGAGAGCCAGCCGTCATGGCTGGCGGAATTAAGAAAGGGTTTTATGAAACCAGCACTTCAATTTCTATTTATCTTAACTTTGTTTACTGGAGCATTTGCATCAGAAAAGGATTTGAATGCCTATGTTTCTCTTGGCTTTCCAATAAAGCCAGAAATAGGGATCGAAATAAATAGCTTTAAGTGGAAATTCATAACTTTGAATAATAGACTCTGCTATGTGTTTAATCAGAAAGCTACTACAAGAACATTAACCTTTTTTAATTCAAATGGTGATTCGATCGGAACCGAAACTGAAAAGTGGGAAAACAAGTTGGGTGGAATTTCATATAGCTTTATTCCCAAATTTAACATTAAAAACATGTTCTTTATTGGTGCTGGTTTGTCTTCAGAAGCATACCTAATGATTTTAAAGAATGAAGGATTCGAGGGAAATTATTTCTTAACCTGGATAGCTGATCTGGAATATATTTACAAAAGAGTAGGATTCAATTTTTATTGCACGCAAATACCAATTGATTATGCAGTATTTATTAACAATTCATATTTTGAGATAGGATTTGGGTTTTCTGTAAATCTAATAAAAACCAAGTAAAGAAGAGACCGCGTCCAGCGGTCAGAAACCAGTTGCGGAATATGAGCTAACCATCAGGCCATCGCACAACAGGCCAAGGCCGGGCGAGTACGCCCCAAATTGCCGCGAACTGGTGGTAGGCATAATTACCGCCTGCAAACCTTCGAAGACTCGGTTTACAGGCAGTAATTATGCGACACTATTATTATGTGCTGGGACCGGTTTAATACTGCAGTAAATCTACCGGTTTGAAAATGTTCTTCTTCTTCCTGTATTTTCTTCAAAAACCATTTA
>JAAYAN010000106.1 GCA_012719345.1 Ignavibacteria bacterium
ATCCGCAGAAAAAGTATCAAATAATAAAAGATTATTCTACAAGGCTCAAAGCTATTCTGCCTTTGTTTATATCAATTGATTTAATTGTAACTTCAATAATATCACCAACGTTTAGAATTTCGAGAGGGTTTTTAACAAATTTATTTGCCATTTGCGAGATATGAACAAGTCCGTCCTGCTTTACACCTATATCCACAAAAGCTCCAAAATCCACAACATTCCTAACAGTTCCCATTAATCTCATTCCCGGCTCAAGGTTTTCCATTTTAAGAACATTGCTCCTTAAAATTGGTTTTGGCATTTCTTCGCGCGGATCGCGTCCTGGTTTTTTTAAGTTTTCTAAAATATCTTCAAGGGTTGGAACACCAACTCCAATTTCATCTGCAATTTTTAATTTCCCTTGACTGTTAACATACATCGAAACTAAATCACCCGATTTTGCAGCATCTGTAAAACTTATGTTGCATATTTTCAATAGCTTCTCAGTCGGTTCGTAGGATTCGGGGTGGATAAAAGTGTTATCAAGAGGATTTTTTCCGTCCGGAATTTTTAAAAAGCCCACGCATTGCTCGTATGCCTTTTCTCCAAGTCCTGTAACTTTTAGCAACTGCTTTCTGTCAGAGAATTTTCCTTCTCGTTCGCGGTGTCGGACGATTGAGTTTGCAATGCGTTTGTTTAATCCGGAAACATAAGTAAGAAGCGAAGCTGATGCTGTATTAATATCAACGCCGACATAATTCACACAGCTGATAACAACATCATCGAGATTTTTACCGAGCAGTTTTTGATCGACATCATGCTGATACAATCCCACACCAATCGATTTCGGATCAATTTTTACAAGTTCCGCCAAAGGATCGAGAACCCTGCGGGCTATTGATATATTTCCGCGCTGACTGGCTTCGAGATCCGGAAATTCCTGTTTTGCCACTTCGGATGCCGAGTAAACCGATGCCCCTGCTTCACTTACAATCAGATAATTGCATTCCAAACCGTTTTTATTGATTATCTCGGCTGCAAGAAATTCCGTTTCGCGGCTTGCTGTTCCGTTTCCTATGGCGATAAGCTGAACCTCGTATTTTTTTATAAGATTCAAAATTATTTTTTCGGCATCAGCTTTCCGGTTTTGCGGAGGATGAGGGTAAATTGTTGTTCCTTCGATATATTTACCTGTTGTATCGATAATTGCAATTTTGCACCCGCTTACGAAACCAGGGTCAATTCCCATAATAATTTTACCGCTAATAGGCGGCTGAAGCAAAAGCTGCCGTAAGTTTGATGAAAAGATGCTTACAGCGTGCAAATCAGCTTTTTCTGTTAAATAATTACGGACTTCTCTTTCGATAGACGGGTATATCAGACGGTCGAATGAATCCTTAACAGTTTCTGTTAAAATTTCATCAAAAACCGACTCATCATATTCGAAAAACGTGTTATAAATAATATCAAGAATTTCCGGTTTATCGTACGAAAGAAAAACTTTAAGGAATTTATCGTTTTCACCGCGGTTAATTGCTAAAATCTGGTAAGGTTTTATCTTAAGAATTTCAGCTTTAAAATTGTGATATACTTCATAAACGTCTTTTTTATTTGGCGCTATTTCACTTTTTGACGGGCTGTTTTTTTCGGAAACAACCTGCGAAAACTCAAGTAAAAATTGGCGCGTTTCCTGCCGTACTTCGGCGCTTTCGCTTATCATTTCGGCAATAATATCTTTTGCTCCGTTAATTGCTTCTTCTG
>JAAYAN010000107.1 GCA_012719345.1 Ignavibacteria bacterium
GCAAACTGCATTAAAGCGGTTTTCGATTGCCCTACAATCCTAACAATTCTGTTTACCTTTCTATCCGATAAAAACTTTCCGACATTTTTAACAAGATGACCAGCAATCTCATCACCGTGGATATATTTTGTTAAGTCATTAACTATATCAAATCCGGGCTCAAGCTCGTTAAATGATTTAATAATTTTCTCGCTTACTATGTGCGCTTCTTCTTCAGTTACAACTCCGCCTATCATAATATAAAGTCTGTTTTTTTTCGAGTCTTTTCTAACAATGTGCATTTTTAATCCACTTGATTTTTATTCTTCAAAAACAAATTTTTCCGGCTGCTCTGAACCTTCTTCAGCAATTGTTACTTTTCCGCTATTTTCTGCTTCCTCAATTTCTTTCCTCTCTGCAATTTCAATTTCTCTTATTTTTTTCCATCTTTTATCTTGAATCCAATCAGCAAGAGCAATTTTTAAAAGGAAACAGTATAGGAAGAAGGATACAATCGGAACCAGATAAAAAGAATTATCGAGCATTTCAATTCCTGTATCAACAAAATGAAGAAGAAGCGGGGAAAACATCATAATAATAAATGAGGCAATCCATCCAATTTTTCTTTCGCCCCAAAGAATATAAATTAAATATGAAGAAAAAATAAGCGCGCAGGCTGCAAAAACAACTATCACGAATTCCACAAAAAAGGATAAAATCAGAAGTGAAAAACCGGATATTTGATAAGTAAGTACCCTGTTAAGTTTTTCAAGTTTATTTTTCCGGTTTAATTTTTTGTGGCTGAAAATCATTTCTGCACTATTTATGTAATTCAGAAGTTAGTTTAAAATAATTTGTATTGTAGTGCAAAATATAAAAAATATTATGAAAAAACTTCGAACCAGTGAATTTTTCCATATTTTTTAAAACCGGCAATATAAGCAAGTTTTAGTGAAATTGAGTTTGTTTCTTCGATATGCACAAACGGCAGAATTCCCGCGTTCCTTACTTTTGCAATCATATAATTCAAAATATCCGTGGCAAAACCTTTATTCCTGAATTTTTCCATCACGTATAAAAAACCGATTGCATCATCGTCGTGGGTAAGCGACCAGCCTGCAAGCTCCCCGTTTATTCTTAGCGCTCCGCTTATCCCGTTTCTAATCCGCTCCTTAATGTATTCAATATTTGTGAATTCTTTATAATGCGAATTTTCATAAATAAAGTCCGCGTCACTTTCAAGAAGAGGTTGAAGAACATTATTTGTCTCAGGAATATTTACATTTTCGGGGAGATACAATTTTATTGTAGTGAGCTGCCAGTTTATTTTATATTTCTCTAAAAAACAGGGCATCATCCAATCGTCAACAATTGCAAAATGCGTTTCATCCGGCTGCATTTTTGCCAGTATTTCTTTAAGTTCACCGGCAGAATTACAGCTTATATAAATCCAGTTATAATCGCTTTTGGCTTTAGCGTAAACCGAGTTTTTAAATTTTATTAAATATTCGGGCGGGTAGTTTTTAATAAAACCTAAAATATTGCAGTTTTTCACAATATCTTTTTTCAGGTGTTCAATTATTTCTTTATTCCCTTGCATAAAAACCTGCTTCAATAATGAATAAAAGCTTAGCTTAATTTTGAGCGCTAATTTACAAAATTTTATAGAACTATATTAAGCCCCTGTATAATTCTTATTATTAATTTATTGTTAATTTAAATATTTTACTTGCGCTAAAAATATTTTATTTATAAGTTAAGATTAGACTTTTAGAGTTGGAGCAAAATAAAATTACAGATAATCAATAGTAAATCATCAATAATAATTTTATTGTGGAATAAAATGAAAACGGGAAAAATATTTTATTTAGCACTTATATTATTCATTACAACAATCAATTCTCAAACAATCAACGTAAGCGGCAATATTTCAACACCAGATTCAGTAGTAAAAAATGCACGGATAACTTTTATTGATGCAAGTGATACATCCAAAAGTTATACTGCATTAACTGATAGTATGGGCAATTACAATATAGGGCTTGTTACAAGTATAGGTGAAAATGAAACCGAGATACCTGAATATTTTCACCTCGGGCAGAATTATCCAAACCCGTTTGCCAATGAAACAGTTATTAATTACAACCTGAATAAACAAGCCGATGTAAGCGTAACAATTTACGACATTTTGGGAAGAGAAGTTAAAAAGTTCAGTATAGGCGAACAAAACGCCGGCATTCACGGAATAATTTGGGATGGAAAGAACAATTTTGGTCAGATGGTTACTACAGGAATATATTTTTACAGACTTCAAAGCGGAGAAAAATCGCAGGTTAATAAGATGATTTTTAACAAGGGTGGAAATAATTTAAACCCGTTACAAATAAGTAACCTTTCATTTAAGAAGACAAATCTTGGAAAAAAAAGTGAAGTGAAGGACAATGCTTATTTTAATATAAAAGTTAAAAGCGATACAAACACAACGCCTTTGATAGTAATAAGTGAGTACTTAAATCAAAAAATAGAAGGTGATACAACCCTTAATTTTAAAGTAGAGGAAGCTAAAATAATTTTTGGTCAAAGCATCGAAGGTATAAAATTAGGTGATGATTCGGCTACAGTTATTGACAAACTTGGTTTACCTGAACAAATACAAACTGGAGATTTCGGTGGATTTATTTTTATCTATCTGTTGCCGGATAGTTCAAATCGTATAAAAGTAACTTTTATGGAGGAATATGATTCGAGAGTTACAGCAATTACAGTTCATGAATATAAGGGTAAAACAAAGGACGGAATTGGAATCGGCTCTTATAGAAATGATGTTTTAAAAATAATGGGCACACCCTCATCAACTTATTCAGAGGATTCGATAGCTGATAATTATATACTTAATCCTTTATCTGGATTTATGAATTCACAGATCTATATATTTTATAATATAGATGAGGTGTTAATTTCACTTATTATGATGATTTATAATTGAAATTCTTTCAATGATACAGTAACACTAACATTTTTTAAATATTTTTTGATACATAAAAGGATATGATTACTATGAAGTATTTAAATGTCGTTTTGATCGGATTTATATTTCTTACGCAGTCAGTTCTAACTGCGTTTCAAAATGAGGAAAAAACTCAAGTATATATTAATATGATACGATATTCCAAAGTTATCATTGAAGGTAAAGTATTAGAAATATCAGAAATTAAGGACCCAAATAATAATAGCAATGAAGATGTAACTGTTCTTGTAAGAGAAAAGATAGCTGGAAAAGCAATTAAGTCATACATTACAATAAATTATCCGAAATATATATTACCAGATGCATTATGGAGACAACCAAAATTTAAGGTTGGTGATATTTTTGTTGCATTTTTAGAAGAGAGAGAATCCCATTACTACCCGATTGCTGGTGCAATTGGTATATATAAAATTAATGATAATAAAATTGAAAAAAGTTCAATTTCCAGCAGCCAATTTAAGAGGAAGATAATTGATATTAGAAATTTTAATAGCGATGTATTAGGATTTCCAGTTCAAAATGACTCTGAGCAAGAAGATGAAAGCAACCAAACCAAACTGAATGGTGAATTTAGAATTTTACATCCTAATTGCTATGGTCCTTTAAAAGGAACAACAATAGAATTCCAAATAAATCCAACTGGTGCTTTGGATAAAGATGGAAATCAGTTATCTTTTACAGCAGTCAAAAATGCATTGCAAAGGGCTATAGATACATGGAATAATGTAACACACTCATATGCAACCTTTTCAATTTCCAACATACCTTATTCAAGTTTTCGAAATGGCGACGACTATATTTCAACAATTACCTTTGAAAATTATTACTGTAATGGATTGGCTGCCTTACATGAAACTTCAGAAACTATTCAAGCAGTTGATTTAGTATTTAGTAAGGGATTTGAAGGTTTAGATAATATATACCGCACCTTACGATGGAATACAGAAGAAACATATCCCTCGTCTTACCCAAGTTATCAGTGTCCCTTTGAACCTAGTCTTGTTGGTGCAGTTTTTCCAGATATTGGTCCGGTCGATTTAGAAGATGTTGCTGTTCATGAACTTGGGCATGCAATTGGCCTAAGTCACTCAAATTATCAATCATATTCAATGATGTTTTCAGATTATACCATACCTAATTGGTGGACAAAAACATGGCGACGAAGTTTGGAAAAAGGGGATATAGCAGGAAAAATATATCAGGATCCCGATTTTTCAAGCAGTATCACACAATCAAATTCGATAGTATTGTTATCTTCACGTTCTTCCACAAGTTTTAATGGGACTTTTTCTATTCCAGCTAATTATTCACTAAGCATTGAACCTGGAAAAACCATTTTATTATCAAATAACTCTTCCATAATTGTAAACGGGACATTAAATGCAATCGGGTCTTCCGGGCAGGAAATAACTTTGAATGGAACATCTGCTTGGGGAGGCATACGCTTTAATTCGGGTGGTAGCGGCAATATCAGTTTCTGTAATATTAGTAATGCTGCCACAGGAATAGATTTTACAGGCACCTCAAACCTTACATTTGGTGGTACAAATCAAATTTCTGTAAACACAAATGTATCTACCGGCGCTACAATAACAGTAACTCCGGGTACAAATTTAACTTTTAATAACGGCGCCTCACTCATTGTCAGCAGCTATGGTATGCTAACAGCCAACGGCACATCAACATTGCCCATTACCTTTGATTTTATTTCGCCAAATGCCACAACACAAAACGGAATAAAGTTTACTACGAATATGTCTATGGGAAATATCAGCTACTGCAAAATCCAAAACGCATACCGCGGTATTTACGAAAACGGTGTAAACGTAAACATTACCAATACTGCAATTAGCGGCTGTACGGACGGTATTTATCTTTACAGTTCAAATCCTACAATTCAGGATTGTAACATTCATA
>JAAYAN010000108.1 GCA_012719345.1 Ignavibacteria bacterium
GAAAAAGAGATACAGTAATATTCCAGATAACCGATGCAAACGGCACAAGCTGGAATAAAGAGATAATACTG
Organism: Ignavibacteria bacterium; assembly: GCA_012719345.1. Classification (GTDB taxonomy): domain Bacteria; phylum Bacteroidota; class Ignavibacteria; order Ignavibacteriales; family Melioribacteraceae; genus JAAYAN01. Next base: position 72 of record JAAYAN010000108.1, read on the forward strand.
GAATACGCAAAACCGGATGTATTTTCGTTAGAACAAAACTACCCGAATCCGTTCAATCCCGTAACAACAATAAAATATTCACTCCCAACCCCTCCTGCTTCCTCCCCTTTGTCAAAGGGGAGGACTGAGGTAGGGTTCGTTTCTCTAAAAATCTACAACATCCTCGGACAGGAAACAGCCACTCTTGTAAACCAAAACCAGGAGGCGGGTTTTTACGAAGTTAAATTCGACGGTTCGCAATATGCTTCAGGCGTTTATATATACCGTCTGGAAGCCGGCAGTTACACAGCCGTAAAGAAAATGTTACTGCTGAAATAACTTGTTGTTTTAGCAGGAATCCCGATGTCGTTTATCGGGACTGCTAAAATAATTTTGAATTTTTAATTCTAAAATTTTGAATGATTGATTGTCCGGCATAAAACGCCGGACATATTCAATCATTAAATACTTTTCATTTCGCCGTTTGTAAACATTTTTGCTTTGTTGATAACTGCAACCGGTTTCCCTTTCAGTTTTTTTCCGCCATAAGGTGAGTTTATTGAACGGGACTTGAATTTTTTAATATCTACAGTCCATTCGGCATCTGCATCAAAGATTGAAAGATTTGCTAATTCGCCTTCTTTTATAATAGGCACTTTTAATCCAAGAACTTTGCGCGGGTTTATTGAAAGTTTTTCTACAATCTGCTCAAGCGATAAATGTTTTTTATGATACAATTCGGTAAGGACAAGCCCGAGTTGCGTTTCAAGTCCGATAATTCCATTCGGGGCATAAATAAATTCCACTTCCTTTTCTTCAATTGTATGAGGCGCGTGGTCGCTTGCAATACAATCAATTGTCCCGTCCTTCAGCCCTTCAATCATTGCATCCAAATCTTTTTGCTGCCGCAAAGGAGGATTCATTTTATAATTTGTATCGTATCCTTTCACTGATTCATCCGTAAGTGAAAAATGATGCGGTGCAACTTCGGCGGTAACTTTAATTCCTTTTTTCTTTGCCTGCCGAACCATATCCACAGCGTTTTTAGAACTGATATGCGAGATGTGAATTCTGGAATCGAGATATTCTGCCAATATTATATCGCGGTTTACAATTAAATCTTCGGCAATTGTAGGAATAGATGGAAGTCCCAGATGAGTTGAAACCTCGCTTTCATTCATTGCGCCGCCGGCAAGACTTTCTTCTTCGCAATGCTCAAGGATAACACCGTTTATCATTTTTGTGTATTCCATTGCTTTACGCAAAATTCCAGCCGATTTTACTGCAGTTCCGTCATCCGAAAAAGCTACGGCGCCCGCTTCGCTCAATTCGAGCATAGGGGCAAGCGATTCTCCTTTTCTTTCCATCGTAACTGCTCCAACAGGATCAACATCAACAAGATGATTCTGCGCTTTTTCTTTAACAAAACGGATTGTCTCGGCGTTATCAGCTGCAGGAGTTGTATTAGGCATTGCCGCCACTCCTGTAAAACCTCCGGCTGCCGCTGCGTTACATCCCGATATTACAGTCTCCTTGTCTTCCCTTCCCGGTTCGCGCAAATGGACGTGCATATCGTAAAATCCCGGCGCGCAATATTTTCCGTTAAAATCATAAACTTCCGCGTCAGAATATCCTGAAATATCAATATCGCCAATTCTAATTATTATCCCGCTTTCTATAAGCAAGTCGGTTTTTTTATTAAGTTTTTGTTGTGGATTTATAAGATTAACATTTTTAATAATTATTTGCATTTTTCACCTGATTATTAATTCATTGTTCCTAAAAGATAAAGCACTGCCATACGGACAGCAACACCGTTTGTAACCTGATCAAGAATTACCTGATACGGTCCGTCTGCCACTTCCGAACTAAGTTCAACACCGCGGTTTATAGGTCCCGGGTGAAGTATAAGAGGTTTTTTTGAATGTTTTTCGAGCCTTTCTCTGGTTATACCGAAAAAATTATGATATTCGCGTATGCTTGGAATGGATGCCCCTGCTTTTCTTTCGAGCTGGATTCTGAGTACATTAAGAACATCATTTTCTGCAATTGCATCGTCAATCCTGCTGAATACTTTTACACCGAGTTTTTCAATATCCCACGGAATCATTGATGCCGGACCGCAAACTGAAACCTTGGCTCCCATAGTTTTTAATCCGTAAATATTAGAAAGAGCAACTCGGGAATGAGTTATATCGCCTACGATACATACTTTCAGTCCCTCTAATTTTCCGTATTTTTCGCGGATTGAATACATATCAAGCAACCCTTGCGTCGGATGCTCGTGTGCTCCATCGCCTGCGTTAATAATATTGGCTTTTGAAATTTGTGTTAAAAAATTTGGGACGCCCGCCGATTCGTGCCGTACAACTATCATATCTACTTTCATTGCTTCGATATTGCGGACAGTATCTTTTAATGTTTCGCCTTTTTTCGTACTGCTTTGCGAAGCCGAAAAATTTACCGTATCTGCCGAAAGTCTTTTCTGCGCAAGCTCGAAAGATATACGTGTACGCGTCGAGTTTTCGAAGAAAAGATTAACGACAGTTTTTCCTTTTAAGGTAGGGACTTTTTTTATCGGTCTTTCAAGAACTTCGCGGAAAGTAGTTGCAGTATCAAGGATAAGCTGAATATCTTCGCGAGTGACACCTTCGAGACCCAATAAATGTTTTGTTGTTAAAGGCATAATTTATTCACCATTTAAATTAGTTATATCCAAAAGATAAAGAGCATCTTCGCCGTCAATTTCAGTTAATTGCAGTTTTACCTCTTCGTTTATGGAAGTAGGAACATTCTTACCTACAAAATCTGCTTTAATAGGCATTTCGCGGTGACCCCTGTCGGCAAAAACACAAAGCTGTATTGAACTTGGCCTTCCTAAATCCATTATTGCATCCAGCGCAGCCCTTGTCGTTCTTCCCGTATAAAGAATGTCATCAATTAATATTACATCTTTTTCAGTAATATCGAAGGTTATATCCGTAACCGAAACTTCGGGCTGTTTTAATCTTGTACGAAAATCATCACGGTATAGAGTAGCATCAAGAACACCCAGTTGCGGCTCTTTATTATCAATTTCTGCTATTTTTTTCTGAATTCTCCTGGCAAGAAATTCCCCACGTGTACGCATACCTATAAGTACAATATGATCGGCATGTTTATTTCTTTCAACAATTTCGTGAGCAAGCCGGTTGATTGTTTGGGTCAATCCTTCGGCATCAACTAATTTCGCTTTAATGTTCATATACAAAAATACCTCTTTGGCTTAAGCCGCGGAGGTCTCCTTTTATTAAAAATATATTTTTTTCATTTGTACTTCCTTTCTATCTCACAGGATAAAATTAAAGGAAAAATTTTTATCAAACTTATAGAAATTAATCGGTAAAGTAAAGATGTTTTTACTAACTTTTTATTATTTGCTCCAAATGATGCTTTAAATGTCTCAGGTAATCCGTAATTATAAATTCTAAAGTAAAAGGTTTTTCCTTTCCCGCATTCACAGGATTCGAAAGCGTTTCTGCCGGAACAACTTCCAGAAGCTTGTAAAAATTAAAATTAACCACGCTGAAAAGTTCAACCAATTCCTTCCAATCCCTTTCGCTGTATTTCTGGATTTTAACCCACTCGTCTTGATTATATGCAGGGAAATCAGCCGCAGAATTTAGCATTGCCCGTACTGTTCTTTGATGATTATTTAATGCAGAATCGATTAGATGCCCCAGTATCTCTTTTTTCGACCATTTAACGGGAGATGGTTTAACCCTTGCATTTTCTTCGCTTATGTTAATTAAACCAGGTTTTACTAATTCAATAGTCGCGCGTATTTGTGACGCAATTATTTCCATATTTTAATCCTTATAATAATTCTCACTCTAAATATACTATCAAATAAGTATGTCCCAAACCGAAAAGCTGAATGGTGATTTAAACATTTTTTAACCGTTACTTAACAATGTATTAACATTAGATAATTATTTTTGCGCTAACAAACAGACAGAGGTAAAAATGGAATTTGAAATAAATGATGAAGTAATATATTTTTTCCCTACACCGATAAATGAAGAAAAAACTTGTTTCAGAGGGAAAATTGATTTTTTAGGCGAGAGTTTTATTACAATCAGGAACATCGACAATATTTTATTGAGAGTATCTTATAAAAATTTCGATTGGATAAAACCTGTATTGGAATCGGAAGCTGTTTGACTTACAAAACAAGTATTTCTAATAATAATGAAGAAAAAGATTCGGGATTTTAATAAGTTATCGTAACTAATTTTTGGGAATCCTGATGAAAATTAAATCAGTCATTGTATTTATTCTTTTTTTTATTGGTATTGTTTCAGCTCAATCGGATGCTCTTACTCAGTTTTCCACAATAGACGCTTTGCTTAACGGGCTTTACGACGGACAATTTTCATTCGGTGAAGTTATCAGGAGCGGAGATTTCGGAATAGGTACTTTTAATGCACTCGACGGTGAAATGGTTTTGCTCGATGGTGAAATTTTTCAGATAACAGCAGATGGCGGAGTAAATTTAATTGATTCTTCCGTAACAACCCCTTTCAGCGTATCAACTTTTTTTGATAGCGATAACCACTTTAAAATTGACTCCTGCCAATCATTGGAAGAACTTATTAAAATTCTTGACTCAAAAATTGTTTCGGGTAATATTTTTTATGCCGTAAAAATTTCTGGGAACTTTCTGTATGTTAAAACACGCAGCGTACCTAAGCAAAACAAACCTTATTTGCCTCTTACCGAAGCTGCAAAACATCAGACTGTTTTCGAAAAAGAGAATTTGAAAGGCGATTTGATTGGTTTTTATTCTCCGGTTTATGTTAAAGGAATAAATGTTCCGGGCTACCATTTGCATTTTTTATCGAAAGATAAAACCTTCGGAGGTCATGTTCTTGATGTTAAGATAGATAAAGTTGAATGTTTTTTGGATGAGATAAGCAGTTTCAAACTTATTCTGCCTGATGATGACGAATTCTTAAATACAGACCTTTCGAAAGATAAAGAAGATGAATTAAAATCAGTTGAAAAAGGAAATTGAAGCTGCGAAAAATGTTTTCAATTTTTCGCAGTCATTTCATTTAAACTTATCTATCGCCTCTGCGACCGCCGCCAAAACCGCCACCGCTTCCGCTTCTTCCGCCGCCGCTTCCGCCTCTGTTACTGCCAAAACCGCCGCCTCTGCTTCCGCCGCGCCCGCCGCTTCCACCTCTGTTACTGCCAAAACCACCGCCTCTCCTGCCGCCGCCTTCGCTTTTAGGACGAGCTTCGTTAACTACCAAATTTCTTTCTTTAAGTTCGGTATCATTCATTGCTCTAACAGCCTGATCAGCTTCTTCTTTTGAAGGCATTTCAATAAAGGCAAAACCTTTCGATTTTCCTGTAAACATATCTTTAATAATTTCTACTGTATCAACTTTACCAAATCGTTCAAATGCGGTTTTTAATTCTTCTTCTGACACATTGTACGATAAATTGCCGACATAAATCTTCATTACTGCTCCTATTAAGTTAAAAATGTAATTTTATACATATTGCATAAAATTATAAATTGTTATCAAGAATATACGGCTTTTTTCAATAAAAACACATATAGATAAATTCTCCTGAAATTATGTTATTTAATCCCCAAATTGCAATTTTAAGAAATTAAAAAAGTTAGCATTTAAACACTGGTTAGATTATTTTTAGTTAGTTTTTTTCAAATTACTAAACGGAAGAATTATGAAAAGATTATTTGGATTTACCAAGTTTGTACCTGTTTTTATAATTATTATTTTATGTACTTTTTTAACATTATTTGCCCAGGGGAAGCAATTTACATTAAAGAAAACGCACATTTTTGAGATTGAAAACGAATTAACAGGACGAAATCACGAGATAATTATTACCCTTCCTGCAAGCTACAAAGATTCGCTCAACAAACATTATCCCGTTCTTTATTACGTTGATGCCTATTGGGATACCCCCCTTTTAAATTCAATTCACGGAAATCTTGTTTACGATAATGTAATTCCAGAATTGATAATGGTCGGGTTTTCTTATCCTGGAGAGGATGCAAATTACGGACAATTGAGATCAGAAGATCTTCCACCGACACTTTCGGGAGAAGCCGATAAATTTCTTGAATTCATCGAAAAAGTTATAATTCCAAAGATAGACGGTGAATACAGAACCGATAAAAATAACCGCGCTGTTTCGGGAAATTCGCTTGGCGGACTTTTTACACTTTATGCAATGTATAAAAAGCAAAACTTGTTCAATAGATTTATTGCGATAAGTCCGGCGGTTTTATGGGATAACAATTATCTTTTTAATGTGGACAATAAATTTGCTGAACAAACTGAAATTTTAAAAGGCAGATTATTTATATCTTACGGTGGAGACGAGTATTTACCTTTCAAAAACCCTATAATTGAATTCCAGAAACAGATCGCGGCAAAAAATTATACCAGACTTGAACTTTTGAATTTCAACATAGAAGGCGAACGCCATACAGGAGTTAAGGCTGAAGGATACAGCCGGGGTTTGAGATGGGTTTTTAGGGATATTGCCCCAAGCGGACCAAGCGGATTAGCAAAAGAGATGAATGGACACTGATTTTCAAAAAAGCAGGTAAATTCATTTTCCTGCTTTAATTTATTCATAATTCAAACTTTCAATCAGTCAAAAGCCTGACAAGTCAGTCAAAAGCCTGACAAGTCAGTCAAAAGCCTGACAAGTCAGTCAAAAGCCTGACAAGCCGGATTCATAAACCGGATTTCGTCACTCATATTTGAGTGACTCGACCGGGTTTGCCATTGCGGCTTTTATTGCCTGGAAACTAACAGTAGCCAAAGCAATCACCAAAGCAATTCCGCCGGAAAGTGCAAACATCCACCAGCTGATTTCTATTCTGTAAGCAAAATCCTGCAGCCATTTATTCATGAAATAAAATGAAACCGGAATTGCTAAAATATTAGAGAAAATTACCCATTTTGTAAAATCCTTAATAAGTAAAACGATAATGTTGGAAACCGATGCGCCGACAACTTTGCGTACGCCGATTTCTTTTGTCTTACATTCGGAGATAAATGCAACTAAACCAAACAAGCCGAGGCACGAAATTAAAATTGATAACGATGCAAAACAAATAATAATAGTCCCCATTTTCTTATCTGATTGATACAATTCATCAATAGCTTCATCAAAAAAATGAACCTCGAATAAATGATCGGGGTAAAGGCTTCGATAAGTATTTTCCACTTGTTCAATTGTTTCAACAATATTTTGTGAGTTAATTCTAGCAAACAAAAACCGGAAATTGTTATCAAGATTAATCGTCATCGGACTGATTTCGCTGTGCAGCGATTTAAAATGGAAATCCTTTACCACCCCAATGATTCGCCCATCCTTACCCCACGAATAGAATTTCTTTCCTACCGGATCAGTTATTCCCATTGCCTTTACAGCAGCTTCATTAACAACAAATGCTTGCTCTTTATCCGTAGTAAATTCATTAGAAAAAAAACGTCCGTGTGCCATTTCCATTTTAAAGGTTTCTAAAAAATCCTCGGTAACAAACAATCCTGGAAAACTTATATACTTCGCATCTTTTAATCGCCCTTCCCAGTCTGCCCCATTGTTTTGGTTGATACTGGTTGGCAAATCACTTGAGGCTGCTACCTGAATGACACCGGGGTTTTTCAGCAATTCATTTTTTAGTGATTTGTAATCGGTAAAAAATGATTCTAATTCCAGGTAGATTAAATTTTCTTTTTCAAATCCCAGGTTTTTATTTTTAATAAAATCGAGTTGATAATAGACAACAATTGTTCCGGCTATTATTATAATTGAAAAGGTAAACTGCATTACAACTAAAATTCTTCTCATTCCAAGAGAATGATTAGACTCTCCAGCCGAAATCCTGTTTTTTAAAATGTTAAGAGGTTTGAAATGTGAAAGAACAAATGCAGGGTACAATCCCGAAATTAAGCCGGTAAATAAAAGTAATGCAACAAGAACGCCAATTACGGTCAGATTTGAATAATCGACAAATAATGGTTTACCAGTAAGACTGTTAAAATACGGCTGAACAAGCTCTACAAAGAGCAATGCTAAACATAGTGCAATTCCTGAAATGATGAAAGATTCTCCCAAAAATTGACTTATCAAATGCAACCGGTTAGCTCCCGCAACTTTCCGTAAACCCACTTCTTTAGATCTTTTCAACGAACGGGCTGTTGCAAGATTCATAAAATTAAAGCAGGCAATCATCAGAATAAAAAAGGCAGTTATGATAAAAAATATAACATATTGAATATTGCCGTGCGGAAAATCGAACTTAAAATCTGAGTATAAATGTACTTCTGTAATCGGCTGGAGAATGAATTTCATCCTGGAAACCTGTGCCCGCTGGGGGGCATACTTTTTAACAAATTTATTAAACTCCGAATTTATTTTTGCGTTTACTTCTTTCAATGAACTATTTTTAGTGAGCAATATATATGTTTTATAATCCTGACCGTCTTCCCAGGAATCCGGGTTCCGCCAGAATTTCATTACGCTTAACGGAATAAAGCAATCAGCCTCCTGCAAGTAAGGTTCGGTCTTGCGTGGAATATTTTGAAGCACTCCTGTTACTATCTTTGGTCTGCCATTTCCATCTGTAATTGTTTTACCTACAGGATTTTCATTTCCAAAAAGTTTTTGGGCAGTCTCTTTGGTAAGAAGAATTGATTCTTCTTTATTTAAGGAAGCAGCGGAGTTTCCATTTGCAAATTTAAAAGAAAAAACATTAAAGAAACGCGGCTCAATAAATCGTTCGACGACTTTTATTTTCTTTTCTTTATATTGAAGCAAACCGCCGGAGTGATTAACACGGGTTGCCTGTTCTATTTCAGGTATGTACTCTAAAAGCCAATCTGCAAATGGACCCGGCGTTGCAGGAATTTGGAAGCCGTCAATATCCCAAATAACACGGCAAATCCGGTCTGCATTTTCATGGTGGCGGTCATAACTTAATTCATCAGCGACCCACAGGAAAATTAAGATTGATGCTGCAAGACCTGCAGCAAGCCCAAATATATTGATGACAGAATAAGTTTTGTTTCTTTTCAGGTTTCTTAAGAATATTTTCAAATAATTTTGTAGCATAATTTCTCCTTTTTACTCAAAACGCTTTGAGCTTATTATACTTACTTCAAACTATCAATCCGTCAACTGTCAGTCAAAAGCCTGACAAGCCGGATTCATAAACCGGATTTCGTCACTCATATTTGAGTGACTCAACCGGATTTGCCATTGCAGCTTTAATTGCTTGAAAACTTACTGTTGCAAGTGCAATCAGTAACGATATCCCGCTTGTTAGTATAAAGGTCCACCAGCTTATTTCAATTCTGTAAGCAAAATCCTGCAACCATTTGTTCATAAAATAATATGCTGCCGGTAATGCAATAATGTTTGCTATAATCACCCATTTCAAAAATTCTTTTGAAAGCATAATCAGTAACGAGCTGATTGGCGCTCCAAGCACTTTTCTGATTCCGATTTCTTTGGTTTTTTGTTCTGCAAGAAATGTTGCAAGTCCGAACAAACCCAAACAGGCAACAATAACCGCCAATACCGAGAAAGTTAATGCAATATTCCCGACTCGTTTTTCAGTGCGGTACATTTCATCAAAAGCTTCATCAAGAAATCTGTAACCGAACGGTTTGCCCGACGCTAAATCTTTCCACTTTGCTTCAGCCGCAGAAATAATTTTTGGCAAGTCGGCTACATTAACGTTAAAAGTAATTGAACCTGTGCTTCTTCCAAGAATGAAACCCAGCGACCCGATATTCTGCCTTAAAGATTCAAAATTAAAATCCTTAACCACGCCGATTATTGTAAAGCTGAGGTTTTTCCCACTTTCTCCGATTGAGTATATTTTCTGCCCTACCGGATTTGTATAGCCAAACTGCTTTACTGCAGTTTCATTAAGAATAATTGCGGAAGAATCTGAAGCAAATTGCTGCGAGAAGTTTCTTCCTTCTTTAATTTCGATTCCGTAAGTTTCCAAATAGTCGTAATCAACTCTCCATCGCTGCATTGTTGTTCCGAAATCGGAGCCCATTGTTGCTTCCTTAAAAAAAGCATTGAAACTTCTTTGCGAAGGAATTGGCAGAAAACCGCTAACTGTAGCTGATTTCACGCCTGCAATATTTTTCATTTCATTTTTGAATATCTCGACATTTTTATCCAAATAATACGCGTTATTTATTATTAACATCTGTTCTTTTTTATAACCTAGTTTTTTATTCTGAATGAAATTCAGCTGGTTATAAATTATTATAGTTCCTGTAATTAAGATAACAGAGGTCGCGAATTGAAATACTACAAGTACGCTTCGCAACTTTCCGCTTTTGCTTCCGCCCGAAAACTTTCCTTTTAAAATTTCAACCGGCATAAACCGCGAAAGGAATAATGCCGGATAACTGCCGGCAATTATTCCTACGGCAATCGGTAGAACAAGAAGAAAAGAAAGAATTGTCCCCGAAAAAATATCGCTTATTTTAAATTCCTTATCCGATATTTCACCGAAATAAGGCAAAACAAGTAATGTAATGCCCACGGCAAAAACTACCGCAATTAAGGACATAAAAGTAGATTCCGATAAAAATTGCAGCATCAGATTTTTTCGCTCGGTGCCAAGGACTTTTCTTATACCTACTTCGCGGGCGCGATTTGCTGAGCGGGCAGTAGTTAAATTCATAAAATTAATGCAGGCAATAAAAAGTATAAAAAGAGCAATTGCCGCGAAAATATAAACATATTGAATTGTACCTGAGGGACTCATCTCGTATGATCTTTCGGAATAGAGATGAATATCTTTTAGCGGTACAAGTTCATTTAGAATCTTGTTCCCTGCTTTGTAAAAATCTTCTTTGCTGCCAATATTCATAAATTTTTGAGCAGAAGGAAAAACATAATTATCATTATATTCTATAAGTTTTTTATCAATATCTTTATAATCAGTACCCTCTCGCAAAAGCAAATATGTATGAAAATTTGCTGAAACATAGTATCCAAAATCGTAATTCATATATTTCAGCGGAAAAAGCATATCAAAGCGGAAGTGAGAGTTTTTAGGCATATCTTCAATAACTGCCGTTACTTTATATAATGTACTTCTGTTTTCATCTGTTTCAATATATTTATCCACAGCTTCAGTTGTGCCGAAATATTTCCGCGCGATGGTTTCGTTAATTACAACAGTGTTCGGCTGGGTAAAAGCCTTATCTGTTGTTCCTGAAATTACCGGGAAAGAGAAAACTTTGAAAAAAGAGGAATCTGTATAAGCAGTGCTATATTCTGTATTATAACCATCGCCTTTTTTTACCAGTTTTGTTCCTGCAAAATTGTAAATACGAACATATTCCTCAATTTCGGGATAAACCTGTTTCATTGTCGGTCCCAAACAATCTGAACAAACAGCCATAGAGAGTTCTGTTGAGCCGTATTTTAACTCGTTGTTTACTCTGTAAATCCTGTCGGCTTTTTCGTGAAAACTATCGTAATTTATTTCGCTGTTAATAAAAAGCAAAATAAGCAGACAACAGGCTATTCCAATTGCCAGTCCGAAGATATTAATGAATGAATAAATTTTATCTCGTTTGAGATTTCTGAATGCGATTTTCAAATAATTTTTAAACATCGTTTCCTTCCATTTTTTACGAAAGTTTAAACTCTAAAACGCAAAGATAATGCCGGAAATAAAACCAGCTAAAAACTTAACATTTTGAAGGTTTTGTCAAAAAAAATGTCCGTTAACGGACGGTATTGAACGCTAACGGACATTTTTAAAAATAGTTTTTTATGTTTTTTAGTTAACTTTTCGCGACATCATTTTATTACCGTTTTGATTGATTTCAATACCGTCAACAATTCCGTCGTTATTCTTTTTAAATGTTAACAAAACATCTGCCATATCAATAAAATATTCGTTTTCGGAAATCGGGAATAACTGGAATTTCTGTCCGTCCGGGCTGTTTCCCATCAAATTTCCTGATTCCATAAATACATTAATATTTACCCCCGGTTGAATTTCATATTTCCCGACGTAAGAATTTAATATTTGCTTATCAACTGCAGGTAAATTCTCAATCACGGTTGAAAGATCAGGTTGAACTTTTCGTAACGGGCATTTCTTTCTAAGTTCAGGGTCTCCTGTTTCCGTAAATTTTTCGCTGATTTTCCAGTTATGGTCAAAAACTCCCCGCGCAATAATAAGTTTATCGGACGGGAATCCAAGACTTCTGTTGGCAACACTTCCGTCTTTAATGAAGAAATCAAAATCCTCTTCACCGTTTGAGTAAAAATACATTCCGGCTGCAGATGTTGCCCCAATAACAGTTACATATCTTTTATCATTCAACGGGTGCGGATAAACCATCTGAACGCAGGCATCTTTTGCTTCGAATGATTTTCCGGATATTTCGACATTATTTGCCGAAATTTTTAATGGAATTTTATTTCCTAACTTTTTCGTGATTAAATTTGCTTCTGCATCGCCGTAAAGAATAAGCGAGTATTTTGCCATATCGCTTTCGCTTAACTCTGTATCAAGAAAAACCCTCGGCTCATATTTCTGCCAGTTTTTCCAATAACTTATAAACTCTTTGGCTTTCATTTGGCATAATTTGTTCATCAAAGTATCTTTGGATGAAGTTCCGATAACAATTGCAAACGGCGTTGTGGTTACATCCAAAATAGGACCTTCAATTTCAGGGTTTTTGGATTGCGCAGCCGCTTTGTAATTTTTATCGGTAAGAATTATTTTGCCATCTTTTACTTCCACTTCCCGGATATCGTTAACATTCCAAACCACTGTGACTTTTTCTTTTGGATTTATCAGAGCAGCCGGCGGAGTCAATTCAACGGAAAGAACATTTTCAGTTGCCAATCTTATAGTGTTATTTATTAGAACTTCTGCTTCAGCTTCGATAAAAGCAAAAGGATTTTCGCGCTGCAAAATTTTTACCCAGTTAGATTTAGCCGAGTTTAAAGCTGCAGATCTTACTCTTACGGTTTTAGGAGCGTTATTCTTTTTTTGATTTAAAAACCACGAAATTAATTCATCCGTATATGGAATTCCTTCGTGTCCGTAGCCGGGATATTCGTGATAACGGATATCGTAACCCCATCTTTGAAGCATCTTAACAGCATATCGCGAAAAATTAACATCAACCGATTCATCAATATCGCCGTGAGTAATAAATATCGGTGTTGTCAACATTGCATCTGCCTGTGCGAAGTTGCTGCTTCTTTCATTATAAAATTTTTCACGTTCAGTCAGTTTCGAAATTTGTTCTTCCGTCATATTTACGTGATAATCCCAACCGCCGTAAACGGGAGCTATTGCAGCAAAAATATCCGTGTGTCTTGTTCCAACGTACCAGGTTCCGCCGCCGCCCATTGATTCGCCTTTCAAATAAATGCGGTCTTCATCAACATTAAAAGTTTTTTTCGCAAGTTCAATGCATTTCAAGATGTCATTTTCTCCCATTCCTGTATAACTCGTATTTCCCCGTCCGTGCGGTTCGATATCAATTACAGGGTATCTGTCAACCAAATCCATATGCCGCGAATCAATTGACCACCAGTTTACGTAAGGCGGATTTGCACCATAATAACCGTGAAGATTTACAACAAGAGGCCATTTTTTGGCGGGGTCATAATTCATCGGGAGATATGCACGGCAAAATTGCGGAGTATTATCGGTTTCATCACGATAAGTGAGTCTTACAAATCCGTTCACGCGGACGGCAGAATTATTTATCGATTCCTCGTATTCCATCAAAGGCGAATAAAGCGCGCTTATTTTTGATGAATCTATTTTGGATAAATCTTTTCCAACTCTGTCAATTATTAATTCCGAAAGCATAACGTGCAGCATATCTTTTGGGGTTTCAGGTTTTTTCGGCACGCTTGAAATTAAATTTTTTGCAGCTTTAACAGCATCGCCTTTGTACCAATATAAATAAGCGGTTACAACTTGCCCTTTCGTGTTAATGCTTGTGAAACAAATATCATAAACTCCATACTTCCAATTCTTTGTGTCAAAAGCTACTTCGCCGCAGCGTTTTACTTTCTTTTCCGAAACGACTTTTCCGCCTGCAGCAACTGCTTTAACAGTAACATCAATTTTTTGAATTTCCTTATTTAAAGTTCTATCGGTTTTAATAACAAGCTTGTTTTGATCGGAAGATTTTATAATTTCGGGCGAAAGCTGGAAATCGTGAACAAGCGATATGTTTTCCGGTTTTATTAATCGCATCCAAAAACCCCAGGTCCAGCCGCCATTCACTGATTTCATAAGGATTGAATTTTCACCTTTGACCAAATCGATTTCAACCTGAATATTTTCACCGGATGCATTGCCATTCTTGTTTGCGTAAACCTGTTTTCCGTTCACCCAAACTTTACATCCTACATTGCTTCCGAATGAAAGAATTTCTTTACCTGCATTCTGCCTATTAATTTTTGCAAAAGCATAACCGACTTTGTTGCTGTATGCAACATCTTTGAGGATATCGTAAAAATTAATATAATTATAAGGAGATTCATATTTCTTCCAATAAAATTTAAATCCATCAGGACGGGTATGAGTCATTCCGTTTACCGGCTGGATTTTCTCCTCACCGCTGTTTTCCTGCAAATAATCAGTGTCAAAACCATTTCCATCCTGATTAGGGAATCCGCCGATTATCAGCCAATCTCTTATAAAATCCTTTTGCGAACTTGCCCAGGGAAAGCGCGTTTCTTCTTTGATTGAAGTTTGCGCGTAAGTCCCTATGCAAAACGCGAAAATCATTGTTACAACAAACGCAATTCTAAAACGTTTTGAGTTAAACATATAACAATCTCCTAAATTTTAAGTAAATATTTACTTCCTACATTTATAAATTGAAAAACATTATGAAGGCAATTGCGCTATCCGGTTGCACTAAAATATTTGGTGAAAGTAATCTCCTTTTTTTTTGCAAAGCGCTTTGCACTAAGCGCATAGCGTTTTTTACTCATACCTGAGTGACTCAATCCATCAGAGCCGGATCTTCGCATTACGATACTACTCGTATCGTAATGATTCGACAGGGTTTGCAGTTGCTGCTTTAATTGCCTGAAAACTTACAGTTAATGCGGCTATGCTGAATGCAATTAATCCTGAAAGAGCAAAAATCCACCAATCCAGATTTATATGATATGCAAAACGTTGCAGCCATATTTCCATAAGATAATATAAAATTGGGACTGCAAAAACGAACGAAATCATTCCAATTATCAGGTATTCTCTGCAAAGTAAAAGAGCAATATTCTGGATTGTAGCTCCAAGTGTTTTGCGGATTCCTATTTCTTTTGTCCTCTGAACCGCGGTAAAACTGATCAGTCCGAATAAACCCATACAAGCAATAACAACTGCAAGAAACGTGAAAAAACTAATCAACTGAGCAAACTGTTCATCATTCTGATAAATCTGGTCAAACTTTTCATCGATGAATTGAAATGAAAACAAATCGTTGGGATAAATTTTTTGCCAAATTTGTTTTGCCTGCTGAATTCCTTCAGGAATCTGTCCGGCAGAAAGTTTTATAGAAATACATGCAATAAAATCATCAATACCGGCATTTTCAATAAACAGAGGATCAATTTTTTGGTACAGTGCGTGTGTATGAAAATCCTGAACAACACCGACTATTCTTTTTTTATTATCTGTCCCAATTTCCATATCAGGTGTAAACGGTTGATTTGAAAATCTTTTTTTATAAGCGGTTTCGTTAAGAAGAATTGCTCCAGGTTCATTTTCCCTTAAATTTCTTCCGGCTACAAGTTTCATATCCAAAGCGCTTAAATAGCTGGTGTCGGCAATTACCCATTCCATATTCTCATCTTTCTCAAGGGACTGGGTAATCCAATTACCGAATACCGGAGGCACGAACGAGGAAATTGTAACTGACTGAATTGCTGAGTGATTTTGTAATTGTGATGCAAAAACATTGTATTTTTTGTTTGTATCCCCCGGGGGTCTCATAATTACCATTACCTGCTCCGTATTGTAACCCAATTGTTTTCCGCTTAAATAAATCATTTGATTTCTAATAACAAGACTTGCTATTATTAATCCGCAAAAAGTAACAAACTGAAACGCCAGCATAGTCCGTTTGAACAATGAATTGCCCGAAGAATAAATTTGTTTATTAGAAAACAGCGTTACCGGTTTCAGCGAAGAGAAAATTAATGCCGTGGAACCGCCGCAAACTAAGCCTACTAAAAGCGCAATAAAAATCATAACCAGAAAAAAAGATAAATTTTCTGTTAACGAAAGCTGCATTTGTCTGTTAAAAATTTGATTGGCAAATGGTAAAAGCAATTTCAACAATAAAAATGCAAAAGCTAATGATATTACTGATAAAAGGATTGATTCCAATAAAGACTGGTAAACTAAAGCAGATCTGCCGGCGCCAACTACTTTCCGCACTCCTATTTCTTTTATCCGGCGGCTTGATTGAACTAAACTTAGATTAATGAAATTGATACAGGCAATTATAAGGATAATCAGTGCAATTGCTCCATATAACCTCACTTGAGCTATATCGCCATATTCTCCAATTCTACAGCTGATATCTGATGAGTATAAATGCACTCTGGTAAGAGGTTGAAGCCTATAATCCGGTTTAAACCATTCGGGTGCAAGAGCAGACACGAAATTATTTAATTTGGCTGTAAGCTGCTCAATTTCAGCATTCTTTTTCAATAAGAACAGTGTTGTAACGGAATTAAATCCCCAATTAGTAAAAAGGTCGCTTTGCTCAACCTGTTCAAGAAATTTTAACGGAAGAAGAACATCAGGATTTAAGTAAGTATTTTTAGGTATTTCATCTAAAATTGCAGTTATCTTTCTGTCGTAAAAAGAGTTGCCATACCGGATAGTTAATATTTTACCAAAAGGATTTTGACCCGGAAAATATTTCTCACCAAACTGCCTTGTAATTACTACTGCATCAGGATCATCCAGGCAAGTTTCGGTATTTCCTTGAAGCAAAGGAATATTCAGGACATCAAAAATTTCAGGATCTGCAAAATAAAACGGTTCAACTTTTTCAATCCTGTTTTCATATCGGATCAAGTTATAATCCTGCCAATATTTCCCGATACGAACCGTTTTTTCAATTTCCGGGAATTTATCTTCGATTGCCGTAGTGAGAATTGCTTGAGTCGCTCCACTTTTTTCCTTGCCGTCATGATAAACCCGATAAATCCGGTTCTTAAATTGATTATCCTGATCGTAGCTCAATTCTTCAAACACAAAACGAGTGATTACAAAAACAGCAGCCATACCTAAACTAAGACCAATAATGTTAATAAGAGCATAGTTTCTGTTTTTTATTAAATTCCTGAAAGCAATCTTAAAATAACTTTTTAACATAATTTCTCCTTTTTTTGCTATGCGCTTTGAGCAAAGCGCATTGCGTTTTTTTAATCATATAATAATGATTCGATCCGTCAGAGCCGGATTTCGTCACTCATATCTGAGTGACTCAACAGGGTTTGCAGTTGCTGCTTTAATTGCCTGAAAACTTACTGTTACAAGTGCAATTAACAAAGCAATTCCGCCGGAAAGAGCAAATATCCACCAGCTAATTTCAATGCGGTATGCAAAATCCTGCAGCCATTTATCCATAAAATAGTAGGCAAGCGGCCAGGCAATAAGATTTGCAATAAGTATCCATTTTGAAAAATCGCGGATGAATAAATTAACTACCCCAAATACAGAAGCGCCTAAAACTTTTCTTATTCCAATTTCCTTGGTTCTTTTTTCAACATTTAATGCTGTTAAGGCAAAAATTTCCATAAGTGAAATAATTAAAGATAAAATTGAAGTAATTACAGCAGCATTGAACAGCCTGTTCTCTTCAGTATAATAGTTATTTAAGTCGTCCTCAACAAATGAGTATTTCATTGGTTCTTCAGGGCTGAATTCTTCCCACATTTTCATAATAAATTCTATTGATTCTTTAACTCTTTCAGGTTTTATTTTTATGCCTATAAAAGATGCACCATATGATCGTTTAGAAAACGTATATAAAACCATCGGTTCAATATTTTGTTTTAAAGAACCAATATTAATGTCTTTGATTATCCCAATTATAGGATTATTAAAAACCTTTTCGGTTAACGGATTATTAATATTAAAGAATTTAGCATAGGCTTCGTTTATGATACAACAATTTGTATCGGTTGGCAGATCGTTAAAATTTCTACCATTAATCAGTTTTATTTTTAGAGTATTCATAAAAGAATTATCAACATTGAGACAGTGAACAGGTATATCCTCTTTCTTTTCATTTTCACCGATATAATGCCCAATTAGTTTGCCCGGAAACCATGTAGCTCGCGAAACATTTTCAATTCCTGAATAATTTTTTATTTCATTAATAAACGAGTTACATTCTTGTGATTTTAAGGATGATTCAATAACAATTAGCCGGTCAATATTATATCCCAAGTCTTTATTTTTAATAAAACTTACTTGTTCCCGGATAATTATTGTTGTACTTATAAGAAGAACAGCAATTGCAAATTGACAGGTAACTAAAAATTTATTCAAATAGGATTTTGAATTCTGAACGAAAATTTTCCCGCCTAATAGCACACTGACATTCTGCTTTGCCATAATTCTTGATACGAGGACAGTAGAAATCAGAGCTATAAGAATTGTAATTGTAAAAGTTATTATATACGCTTGATAATTAGTGAAGGGGTCCAATGAAATTTGAATTTGCATCAGATTATTAAAAGTACTTAATAAGAAAAATGAAATTACAAATGCCAGGATAAAGGATATAAATATGATTAATATATTTTCAAGAAAAAATTGAGTAAATAAATCTTTTTTATCCGCTCCTATTGTTTTCCTTATGCCAACTTCATTAATCTTTTTTATGAAGTTTGCTGAAGTAAGACTTATAAAATTTGAATTTGAAGTTATAAGCAATAATAGCGCTATTGATAATAGAATATAGATATATTTAATATCACTGCAACCGGGAAGTTGGACTAATAAATCAGATTTTAAATGTATTTCCTTTAAAGGAAATAAACCGTAACCCATTTCAAGTCCGTCATCAAGAGTATAAACTAAAGAAACGAACTCTCTTATTTTAGTAAGAATTGTTGAAAAATTTGATTTCTTAAATTTCACAAAACAATACATATCCATTGCTGCATCGAATGAATAGTTGCTTTCTTTGATTCTTCTATAAATATTTTCAGATACAACAGTTTCAAACTTTATTTGTGAATGTCCTTTTATTGGTTTAATAATTCCTGTAACTATAAATTCTTTAATTCCTTCTGAAGTTGTTAATTTTAATTCCTGCCCAATAGGGTTACTACTAAAAAATGATTTTGCAAATTGTTCTGTTACAACAATGGAATTTAGATTTGGCAATAAGTTTCTTTTATCACCTTGTACTATTTCAATATCAAAAAACTCGAAAAAACTATTATCAACAGCTATGTTATTTACTGTTCTTTCAAGGTGTTTTCCCTTATAAATCTTTAATTCCTCACTTTGAAATTCAGTTGCATTTTCAATTTCCGGTATTCTGTTTTTTAATTCCTCTGCTGAATGAGCTTGTACTTTCGCCAATTTAGGCAGCAATTTAGAGGTGTGATAAACCTGGTAAATTTTATCAGCATCTTTAATCCCATTTTCATAGCTTGTTTCGTGAAAAACATAAATTAGAACTAAAAGAGTAGCTGATAATCCAATTGCCAGACTTAAAATATTAGTTAAAGAATTTATCTTGTTTTTTCTAATATTCCTAAAAGCAATCTTTAAATAATTTTTTAACAAAACTCCTCCTTGTTATGCTATGCGCTTTGTCTTCTCCGGTCTCCGGTTTCCAGTCTCCGTTATTCTTTTTCAATCCAGCCATCGCTTAGTTTAATAATGCGGTTGCCGTATTTCGCATTTTCTTCGGAGTGTGTAACCTGAATAATTGTCGTTCCTTCATCATTAAGTTTTTTAAGAAGCTGCATTATTTCTTTACCCTGATCCGAATGCAGATTTCCTGTAGGTTCATCTGCCAGAATAAGTTTAGGTTTTGAAATTATTGCGCGGGCAATTGCAGCAAGCTGCTGCTGTCCGCCGGAAAGCTGGTTCGGGAATAAATCTTTTTTAGCAACCATATTAAAACGGTCGAGCAGTTCTGCCACTTTCCCTTTTCTTTCGGAACCGGAAACCTTCTGATAAAGCAGCGGGGTTTCGATGTTTTCATAAACAGTAAGTTCATCAATTAAATGATACTGCTGGAATACAAACCCGATATGCGATTTATGAAGTTCGGTAAGTCTTTTTTCTTTCATTTTATGAACCTGCTCGTCCAGAAAATAATATTCCCCTTCCGATGCCGAGTCGAGCATTCCTATAATATAAAGCAAAGTCGATTTTCCGGCGCCCGAAGGTCCCATTATTGAAACGAATTCGCCTTCTTTAATTTCCAGATTGATATTCCTCAGTATGTAAGTTTTATCAAATTTGTTTTGGTAGTATTTTGAAACGCCTAGTAACTTTATCATTTTGTTTTTCCTTTTTTAAATTCTATTAATTAGCAAAGCGCAAAGGGCAAAGCGCATAGACTGGCTGCTTTGCAATGCACTAAGTGAAAATATTTAATTTATGCTCTTTTTGAAATTCATTATCATTCTGCATTCTTTATCTAATTTTTCTAGAAGTTGATTTAATTTGTCTTCAGCTATCAAGTTTCTTCTATTTAGAAGTATCAAAATATTCGCATTTTCAAAAGTCGATCTCTTTGCAAAATTCAAAAAATTACAAAAATCTTTATTTGAGTTTGATCCTGAGCCTTCAGCAATATTATTGGTCATACTCATAGTTGCTCCTCTGAGTTGTTCGGCAAATCTGTATAACTTTTTCTCTTCAAGATTATCAGCAATAATTAAAAGTTCGTCAGTAATCTCCATAGCGAATTGCCAAATCTGCAAATCCTGAAACCTGAATTTCATTTTAACCTCACATTATATTTTCAACTTATGTTTTTTTTGCGCTATGCGCTCTGCAAAATGCTTTTTCCGTTTTTCTCTGCACTATGCTCTTTGCGCTATGCAAAAAGTCTTTTCCGGTCTCTGTTTTCCATCTTGCGCTATGCTCTCTGCGCTATGCGCAAAAACCTTTTACCAGCCTTACACGTGAAATTTCTCTTTGTAATTCTCAGTTACAACCTGTCCGTCGAATAAATGAATTACGCGGTTTCCGTATTCTGCATAAGTCGGAGAGTGAGTAACCATCACGATTGTAGTTCCTGCTTCGTTTAAATCCGTAAGCATTTTCATCACTTCATCGCCGTGTGAAGAATCAAGATTTCCGGTCGGTTCATCCGCTAAAATTATTTTGGGATTTGCAACCAGCGCACGGGCGACTGCAACACGCTGCTGCTGACCGCCCGATAGCTGTTGGGGGAAGTGGTTTCTTCTGTGCATTATCTGCATATGTTCAAGTACTTTTTCAACCATTTGCTTTCTTTCGGAAGAAGGAGTTTTAAGATACAGCAAAGGTAATTCAACGTTCTCATAAATTGTAAGTTCGTCAATCAGGTTAAAACTCTGGAATACAAACCCGATATTTTCTTTGCGCATATGTGCTCGTTGTCTTTCGGTAAACTTCGAGACTTCAGTTCCGATGAAATGATATTCTCCTCCCGAAGGATTATCGAGAAGCCCAAGAATATTCATCAATGTCGATTTTCCGCAGCCCGAAGGTCCCATTATTGAAACGAATTCGCCTTCGTTTATTTCGATATTTACACTTCCAAGGGCTGTTGTTTCAACTTCTTCGGTTCTGTAGATTTTCGTTAGATTATTTGTGCGTATCATTTTGTACTCCGTGTTTATGTAATTTTCTATTATATTTTTTCTTACTCTTATCCGGTTTCCGCAAAAGGCATAGCGCAGAGGTTTTTCTCTTTGCGCATTGCGCTCTGCTTTTTACATTTTTATTCATATCTTAAACTCTTAACTGGATTTGTATAAACTGCTTTTGTTGTATGGTAAGTTGTTGCTGCCAATGCTGTAATCAGCATCAGCCCGACGCTTAAAAAGTAGTCTATAAATTGTAATTGATATTTATATGCTCCGGGAATCATTTGAGATTGATAATATCCTGATGGAATTGCAAGAACTGCAGCTAAAACAAATATTACAACTATCTCGCTCGACATCATCCAGTATAGTTTTCCAGAATTTGCTCCTAAAACTTTCCTTATGCCTATTTCTTTTGTTCTTCTTTGAGTTGAAAATGATACAAGACCGAAAAGTCCGTTTGCGGCAATTAGTATTGCAATTACTGTAAAAATTGAAAACAACTTTTCAACTATAGTCCACAAATCCCTAGTACCGACATCTAGAATACTTTCATAAATTGAAGCTTCAATAATTGCATTCGGGAAAAATGATTTGAATTGCGCCCTTACATATTTGATTGTCTCTTCAGCGTTTTCTGGTTTTATTCTGATTGAATACAAGCCGTTATCTGCTAATTTTTCGGGATTGAGAGTTAGATAGAAAGGGGGAATCAATGAGTGAACTGAGAATTGATGAAAATCTTTAACTACTCCAACAACTGTATATTTGCTGCTGTCTAATTTTCTTCCAATCGGATCATCCCACCCTAATTGTTTCCAGGCGGTTTCGTTTATTAAACAAGCTTTATCATCGGTTGAAAATTCTCTTGAGAAATTTCTGCCTTTCACAATTTCCATTTTGTAAGTATCAATAAAATCATATCCGATATTATTGTACATAATATTCATTTTCTCACTTGCGGTACTTCCCTCCCAATTAATTTCTCTGCCCCAATTAGAAATAAAAGGCGCAGTGCTTGAAAGCGAAGCATCAATTATATTATTGTTTTTAACCAATTCATTTTTCAGCGCCGAAAAATTTCCATCGCTTTTTTCTCCAAACACTTTCACAATTACAAGATTTTTCTTATCAAATCCTAAATCCTTATTATTCATCAAACTTACCTGCTTGATAACATAAATTGTTGTGATTATTAGTAGAAGCGAAACAAAAAATTGAAATCCTACGAGCGATTTTCTTAAAAAGCCTTTTTTGTTTTTTACCGGATTAAAAACGCCGCTCTTGATAATTTCCGCAGGTCTGAATGAAGATAAATAAGCAGCCGGATAAATTCCGGATAGAACTCCAGCCACAACAAATATTGCAGCCATTAGTAAAATGAACTGGGTATTCATAAAAAAGTTAAATGGAAGCTGACGCTGCACAATTGTATTAAAATAAGGTAAAATCAATTCAGCAAATAAAAGGGCTAAAACCATCGAGATAAATGTGATTGCAAAAGATTCGCTTAAAAATTGCAAGAATAAAGTTTTTCGGGATGCGCCAACAACCTTTCTAACTCCAATTTCTTTCTTCCTAAGATTTGAACTTGCGGTTGAAAGATTTATAAAATTAATACAAGATAAAATCAGGATAAAAAAAGCTAAACTTGCCGTTGCATATAATGCAAACTCAGCATCTTTGTGCTCGCCTGCTGTAAGATGTATTTCGCTTAATGGTTTTAGATAACAAGTTTTTTGATTGTTAGATACGTAATTATCCAAAAAATTCTTTAACTTGTCATTCATTTCATCTTTTAAGATATTGGGTTTAAGCGTTACAAAAGTCCGGTAAATTGAAGCAGTGATATTCTCAAGTTTATAAAAGTCTTTCCATTCCGTAACTTCAAAAAGAGTTTTCATCGAGACTAAATAATCAGGACGGAAATCCGAATTGACAGGGAAATCCTTTATAATTCCGGTCACTTTTAGAATTTTGTTCTTTGTTGCTTTTAAATTTTTACCATAAGCATTTTCATTTGGGAAGTATTTTTTTGCCATTGTTTCGGTGATAACAACACAATAGGGTTCGGATAAAGCATCGTTAATATTTCCCTGAACAAAATTAAACGAGAATATTTTGAATGCATTCTTGTCAGCGTAATATCCAGATCCTTCATTAAAAGTCTTTTCTTCGGATGAAGAAAGATATTCGCCCCAAATTTCGCCTAAAACCGCGGCATCTTCAATTTCCGGAAATTTATCTTTTACTTCACTTGCAAGCGCAAAACCGGTTTGTGTATCAACCTGCCAAGCACCTTTTGTATCCGACATGGATTGCAGCCTGTAAATTCTGTCATATTTTTCGTTATCTGTATTCCAGTTAAATTCATATTGGACAAAAAGCAGAATTAAAATGCAGGTTGTTATACCAACTGATAATCCCAAAATATTGCTTAATGAATTTCCCGGATGCTTTATTAGATTACGGAAGAATATTTTGATCGTATTTTTTAACATTTCTCACTCGTATTTTAATGATTCAATTGGATTTGAAGATGCAGCTTTGTAAATTTGTGCGCAGATTGTAAACAGAGCTATTAGAAGCGCTGTGATTCCTGAAATTAAAAATACCCAGAAACTGATTTCCGTTCTGTAAGCAAAATTCATCAGCCAGTTATTCATAACATAATATGCTACCGGCCAGGCAATGATGTTTGCAATTAACACCCATTTTGTAAATTCTTTTGAAAGAAGCATAATTATTTCAACTATTGAAGCGCCGAGAACTTTGCGAATCCCGATTTCTTTAATTCTTTTTTCCGTAATAAAAGCTGCAAGTCCGAATAAACCGAGGCAGGCGATAAATGTTGCAATAAACGAAAATACTGTTGTAATCTGCCCGACCTTTATTTCTGTTATGTACATCCTTTCCAATTTTTCGTTCAGAACAAAACAGTTCAGTTCCCTGCCGTTTGTAAATCTTCCCCAAGTTTTTTTTATCGTTTTAATTGTTGAGGCATAATCTTCGGATTTAATGCGGATTGCATAAAAGAATGCGGCTTGTCTTACGTGGCTTATACAAAATACCAGCGGTCTTATGTTTTGATGCAACGATTCATAATTAAAATCTTTAACCACGCCTACAATTCTGTAAGGATAAACGCCTTTTGTGCTTGTGTGAACTTTATATAAAATCTTTCCTACCGGATTTCCGGTTCCAAAAATTCTAGCAGCGGCTTCGTTAATTACAACGGCAGATGTATCCGTAGAATAATTTTCATCAAAATATCTTCCGCTTACAAGTTTAACTTTATATGTTCTGGCAAAATCATAATCTGCATCAATAAACTGGCAAGACTTAAATTCTTCTTCCGGCGATCCTTCAATCTGGAAACTTCCGCCGGGAATTCCGGATTGAAACATTACAGATGAATTAGTTGATGAAACAACATTCGGAATTTTCGAAAGCTCGTGTTTAAATGCTTCCACACGATTGCCGAGCGCCGAAGCATTGTTTATTACAACCAGCCTGTCTTTACTGAAACCGAGATCTTTATTCAACACATAATCGAGCTGATTTCTAATTATTACCACTCCTATAATCAAAGTTATCGAAATTGCGAATTGAACTATCACGAGAACACTTCTCAAATTAGTTTTTCGCTTGTTCGACACTGCCTTAAGAATATGCGACGGCTGAAATGAAGAGAGATAAAATGCCGGGTAACTTCCGGCAAGAAATCCCACTACCAGCGTAAATAACAACAAAATAGGAATTGTGTAAAAATTATCGAAAAGATTTAAGGACAATTCCTTTTGATTTTCCAAAAAATCATTGAAGAAAGGCAAAATAAATTTCACTAAAACAAAAGCTATTATTGCCGAAAAGAAACAAGTTATTGTTGATTCTGTAATAAACTGCCAAATCAGCTTGCTTCTGTCCGAGCCTAAAGTTTTTCTTACTCCTACTTCCTTTGCCCTGCCATCGGATTTAGCTGTTGTAAGATTCATAAAGTTAAATACGGCAATCAGCAGAATGAATACACCTATAGCGATAAAAATATAATTGTAATAAATATTACTGTTTCTAATTTGTCCCCATTCTGTATTTAATTCAATTCCGTATTGCGCTTGAGAGTAAAGATAAATTGATTTTAGCGGCTGCAAGAAATATCCGTAGCGGTTACCTTTTGCCAAAAATTCTTTCAGATTAATCCCGAGTCTTTCTTGTGCAAATGGAAAAACTTTTTCGGTAACAATTCTTTCTAATTTTTTATCAAACTCAGCAGGATTTATATTTTGTTTGAATAAAACGTAAGTCGTGTATTCGTTATTAATCCAATTTTGTCCTTCGGTTTCGTGATAAGTAGAACTCGATAATAAAAAATTGCATGCGAAGTGTGATTTTTTTGGAAAGTTTTTCATTACTCCGGTTATATTATAAGTCATTGAGCCGTTAGCAATAAATTGTTTTCCAAGCGGATTTTCGCTACCAAAGTATTTTTCGGCAGATTGTTCGGTAATTACAATTGAGTTTGGTTTAGAAAGCGCTGTTTTGGGATTTCCATATAAAAAAGGCAGCGTGAATATTTCAAAATAGGTCGAGTCGGCAGTGTAAATGGAACCTTCTCTAAAAAGTTTGTCTTTATATCTTAGCTCGTGCATTCCAAAATAACCGAGACGGGTAAAACTTTCTATTTCGGGAAATTCACTTTTTAACTGACTCCCGAGAGGCGCCGGAGTTTTGGAAGTATTGGATGCGTTCCCGTTAACATCCGAACTAATATAAACACGATAAATTCTGTCAGCTTTTTCGTTAAAAGTATCGTAACCCATTTCATCAATTACAAAGACAGCCAAAATTAAAAAACAGGAAATTCCAATACTCAATCCTAAAATATTTATAAAAGAAAATGCTTTGTTTCGAAGCAAGTTTCTAAAAATTATTTTAACAAAATTCGTAAACATTTTTTCTCCAGTTGTGCGCAGAGGGCAAAGGGCAGAGCGTAAAATTTTTTTTGATTTATTCTCTGCGCTCTGCTCTATGCGCCTTGCGCTTATTCAATAATTAAAATATCATAATCTTTATAGTTGTCGTAAGAAGATGTAATTACTTTCTCACCGGGTTTCAATCCTTCCAAAACTTCGTAATACTGCGGATTTTGTCTGCCTATTTTAATCGATCGTCTTTCGGCTAAATTTCCGGAATTATCAATTACAAAAATCCACTGACCGCCTGTTGTAGAATAGAAACCGCCAGATTCAACTAATATTGCTTCGCTTAATCCGCCAAGCTGAAGTTTAATATGCAGACTTTGACCGCGGCGGATTCCTTTTGGAGCTTCTCCGGCAAACATCATATCGGCATAGAATCTGCCGTTAGTTACCTGCGGATAAACCGTTTTAATTACCAAAGAATAAGTCTTCCCGCCAAAATCAAAATCACCCTGCTGCCCCGGGTTTATCCTTGCTATGTAGTGTTCGTCAATTTCAATCCGCACTTTAAAGGAATCAATATTGTCAATCTGCCCGAGTCTAAAACCGGTACCAACCGACTGTCCTATTTCGGCATTAAGCGAAGTAAGCTGACCTTTAATAGGCGCTTTAACCGTTAAATTAGCCAACTGTTCTTCAACAAGTGAAAGGTATCTTTTCGACATTTCAAGACTCGATTCACCCTTAACTACAAGTTGCTTCAAAGTTAAAGAATCCCTTCTCAGAGCTTCCATCATAAGGTTGCGGCTTTCAATATAAGTCTGATATTTTTCTGCGCTCTGGTCATATTCGTTTTTGGAAATCAGTCCTTTTTCGAATAAAATTTTGTTATTGTTGTAAATTCTTTTCTGGTTAATCAAATTCAAGTTCAAATCGAGAAGCTGGTTTTGTTTAGATAAAAGGTTTTGTTCGAAATTAAGTTTAGTTTGGCGTTCAACACTTTCAGCCTGTAAAAAACTTGATTGAGTGCTCATAACCTGCAAAGATAAATTCGGATTATCCAATTTAATAATAGGGTCGCCAGCCCTTAACATAGTGCCTTCTTCAACAAATTTGGAAATCACTTTTCCGCCGTCGGGAAGATCAAGATAAAAAGTTTGTATCGGTTCAACTGTTCCTGTTACGGGAATGTATTCTCTGAACGGAGCATTAACGACTTCGCTAATTGAAATTCTATCGCGGGCAACATTAAGTTTGCTTCCGCCGCTTCCGGAAATAAATATGTAAATAAGTATCACTAAAAAAGCAGCTGCACCCGAAAGACCTATTATTTTATTTCTCGTCCATTTTTTCTTTTCAATTATCCTGTCCATTTCTCATCCGTAATTTTTCGTTAGCATTATTTTCCAACAACTGTACCATTTAATAAAACAACGTTTTTTGCGATATTTCTCAGTTATTTTAAAAACAATCGTCCGAATACGTTCACGGGTGTTCGTTTCCGTACATCGTTTGAAATTTTGTATGGGTATTATCCGGTCTTCTTAACAGGATTTCTATTGAGCGTCAATTCCCCTGCGGACAAGGAAAGGATGATATTGTAAGGATTTGATTAATCAGATATCTACTTTTTCTAGCGTTCAGGGTCGCAACCTGACCTGAAAACATTTTTGTTATCCTGTATATCTTGTTAAAATATTAAGCAGAATATAACGAACAGGATTTTCAAGATGGACAGGATTTAAAAAAGGCTGGAAAAGCATTATTCTGTAAGGGCTTGATTAATCAAACCCCTACATTTTTTATTATTGCTTTACGTTATTTGCGGCAGGTTCTTGTTTGCCGGTTCTTCTTTTTACCGTCGTGTTGCTATCATCTATTATCTGCGCAACAGCGCGGGAAAAGTTACCGTATTTTGCTTCATCCGAAAGACACATCGCGCGGAGATAAACAACAAGATTATTGTTGATTATGGATACCACTTCCTGCTTTATGGTTGTAGCGTTATCCAGGTTACCCTCAATTGATTTCTCTTTTTCAAAAGCAAGATTGGCTTCCTCGAATTTTACCTGCGCGGCATTCAAATCCTCCAGCACACGGCTTAATCCGGGGAGAGCCTCAATAGCTGTTTTTGTCTCAGGTTTGTTAAAGTCTTCCAGAAGGGATTCTATCAGCGAAGATTCAACCGCGTAACTTTCCTTAATTATTTCAAGTCCGTAATGCTCAAACACTTTACCTACTTTTTCAGCGGCAGCGCTTATAATTTCATCCGGGTGATGCTTAAAACCCAGGACAAGGTAGTTTACAGCTCTTACTTTAGAATCTCTTAGAATATCTTTTTCTTCAAGATCGCTCTCGGATTTTATCCGGTTTACAGCTTTTGTAAGTTCAGCCGATCCTATTTTTAATGAGTCAAAAACTGAAGACAAATACGTATCGCTGCTTAAACCGCTGTTCTGATATTCCGATATTATTCTTCCGGAAACTGTATCAGCTTCGGTTGTTTTACATTTTGTTTTTAGTTTGTTTAATTCCACCATTCTTTTCCTCCTTCATTTTATTATTAGGATTATGTATTTAAAATACTACCGAATTATTTTACGGCAGTTTTTTATTACCTCAGCGGATTTTTCTCATTTCCAAATGGAAATTACTTCCTTCCGGTCGACGGCAAGGCGTTTCCAAATGGAAATTGCTTCCCCCGGC
>JAAYAN010000269.1 GCA_012719345.1 Ignavibacteria bacterium
AAGATTGCGTCGGACTTTGTAAAAGGTGTTGCAGACGGCTGCGTGGATTCTGCATGTGCGCTCCTCGGCGGTGGAACAGCAGAGATGCCGGGTTTTTACGATGAGGGAAAGTATGATATTGCAGGTTTCGGCGTCGGTATTGTTGAAAAAGAAGATATTGTAAACGGAGAGGCCATTACAGCAGGAGATGTCCTCATAGGTCTTGCTTCTACTGGTGTGCACTCAAACGGTTTTTCTCTTGTGAGAAAACTTGTAACAGACTATTCAGAACCGTTTGCAGGAAAAACAATCGGCGAGGTTTTACTAACACCCACAAAGATCTATGTAAGACCCGTACTTGCTGTTCTTGAATTATACAGAAAAGCTGTTCACGGCATGGTTCATATAACTGGCGGCGGCTTTTACGAAAATATTCCCCGAATGTATCCTTCAGATGATGAAGGATATATGAGCCTGATTTCTGTTATTAAAAAGAATTCGTGGAAGGTTCCCGGAATTTTTGACGAGCTTGTTAGACGCGGTGCAAACCCGGATCGAATGTACAATACCTTTAATATGGGAATCGGTTTTGTGATGGCAGTGGAGGCCTCAAAAGCAGCTGATATTATTGCAGAATTAAAAAAACATAATCAGGAAGCCTGCGTGATCGGACGTGTTGAAAAGGCTGTAAAAAAGGTTAGTGAACAGATCGACGCCGTGCTTTTTGAAGACTAGGATACGTGACTTCATTACCTCAGGAATTTATAAGCGAAGATATTACTCCCCTTGGTTCCAGTTTTAATACCGGAGCCATGGCAGCCGGGGCGCCCGGTTTCCCGGCTGTCTTTGTCTGGAGGGGAAATGAATATCGTGTGAAGAACATGATCGAAACGCAGAAAACGCTTAGAAACTGCAGATCAGGTTCCGGTGAAAAATATATCAATAAGCACTACTACACTGTTAAGACTGAATCGGGCGAAGTTATGACCGTATACCGGAAACGGAGCGGTTCTAAAAAAGACTCGTGGGTTTTGTTAACAATCGAGAGGAATAAAAAAGTGAATACTCCTGTTAAAACAGCGGTTCTTGTTTCCGGCGGCGGAACCAATTTACAAGCGCTCATCGATTATCAAAAAGAACATATAGATTGTCCGTATACAATTGATCTTGTCGTAAGCAGTACAAAGGATGCCTTTGCGCTGGAAAGAGCAAAAAAATCCTACATAAAGACGGAAGTGTGCAGCCCTTATTCAGTTATGGGAAGCGCTAAGGCCCAGAGTGCAGACAGGGACGAAAAAAGGCTTGCTGTTTCCAATGCTGTTATAGAGCTGTGCAGAAATGAGCAGATCGAAGTAATTGTACTTGCAGGATTTTTAACGGTTCTTTCGGGCGCCTTAGTTCACGAGTACTCAGGCAGAATTATAAACCTTCATCCTGCCCTCTTACCCAAATTCGGCGGGGTAGGCATGTGGGGTCACCATGTTCATGAGGCTGTCCTCTCATCAGGCGAAAAAGAATCGGGCTGTACCATACATCTTGTAGACAGCGGCTGCGATACGGGTGAAATACTTATTCAAAAAAAGGTTAGTGTTCTCGAAGGCGATACGGTAGAAACT
>JAAYAN010000109.1 GCA_012719345.1 Ignavibacteria bacterium
CCGGGTAAATCATCCAGCCCAGAATCTTTATCCAAATAGGTTATTTCTTTTGGAAGACTTTTCAGCTCGCATATTTTTTTTGTGTTTGTGTTAATAAGCAACCAGGCTGTGGTTGCTCGGCAGATAATATTTTCATCAGCATCCGTCATTATAAAATCGCGTATGGAAAATAATTTATACTGTTGTTTCGGCCAGGTCTTAATCTTTATTTCATTTCCATATCCGGGATATTTTTTAATTATTATTTTTGTCCAGCGTAAAACCCAGGCAAGGTTGTTCTTCTTTAAATCGGAAATACCTAATCCCATATTTTCGGCGTGAGAAGATGCGGCATCCTGCATATAATTAAAAAAAGTGCTCAGTTTAATTTTATTTGCAAAATCCGCTTCATAAGTCGTGATGAATCTTTTTTCTTCATAATATTTCTGCATTATATATCCAGAATCAATTGAAAAATTTTCCTGAAAAAATAACATTTCTGCGGGAAATATTTTTATTTATTTGTTTAAATAACCTTTATTTTTTATTTTTCAATCGTTTGCATATGAAACAAATAACAATTAAACATATAGCCGCCGAATTAAATCTTTCGGTATCAACGGTCTCCAGAGCATTAACCGATTACCCGAATTTAAGTCAGGCAACAAAGGATCTGGTAAAAAGTAAAGCAAAAGAGCTTGGATACCGTCCCAACATTATTGCGCGCAGTTTAAAATGCAGCACATCCGATCAAATTGGAATTATTGTTCCCGAAATAAGGCATATCTTTTTTGCAGGCGCTATTCACGGAATTGAAGAAGTAGCTTACAAGAAAGGATTTACAACAATTATTGCACAATCGAACGAAGAAGTTGAAAGGGAAGAAATTAATCTTAATTCGATGTATCTTCATCGCGTAAGCGGAATAATTGCTTCAATATCGCAGACTTCAACTTCAAGCGAACATTTTAAGAAATTAATTGACCGTGGTGTAAATATTGTTTTTTTCGACAGGGATTTTGAGGATTTAAATGTTCCTAAAGTAAAGATTGATGATTTTGCTGCAGCGTATAAAATGACAAAATTTATGCTTTCCCGAGGATTTAAAAAAGTTATTCATTTTGGCGGACATTTGCATCTTTCAATTTGCCGCTTAAGAAGAAACGGTTACGAACAGGCAATGACAGAAGCAGGTTTGGAAAAAGAAATTTTAGCTTACGAAAGCGGGATGCTTGAATCGGACGGGTATTTGCTTGCCGAAAGGATGATAAAAGACGGAATAAAAGAAGGGGCGGTTCTTGCTGTAAACGATCCGGTTGCTGTTGGAGCGCTCAGAAGATTTAAGGAATTTAATATAGATATTCCGGGTAAAGTAGGTGTGGCAGGGTTTTCCAATAATCCCATTACCGAAATGATTACTCCCCGGCTTACAACTATTGAGCAGCCTTTTTTAGAAATGGGAAGAACAGCTGCCGAGTTGCTTATTGAAATTATTAAAGATCCTTCCAAAAAGGAAAATCCTAAAACAGTAATTTTAGATACAAAGATGATAATAAGAGATACGGTATAAATATAGATTATGAAATTAGCAGATTGCAGTCACAGAAGAAAGAATATTTTAACAGGAGAATGGGTGCTTGTATCTCCTCACAGAACAAAAAGACCCTGGCAGGGAAAGCAGGAAACGGTTCCAAAATCATCGGAGCCGGAATATTTGGATGATTGTTACTTGTGCCCCGGAAATTCCAGAGCCGGCGGAATGCAAAATCCTGAATATGATTCTGTGTTTGTATTTGTTAACGATTTCAGCGCTCTGCAAAATGAGATTGAACCATTCGAATATAATGAAACGGGACTTTTAGAAGCAAAATCGGAAAGAGGAATTTGCAAAGTTGTCTGTTTTTCGCCAAAGCATAATTTAACTTTAGCGGAAATGGAAATTAAAGATATTGAAACAGTTATAAAAACCTGGAAGAAGGAATACAAAGACTTAGGGCAAACACCTTCAGTTAATTACATTCAGATATTTGAAAATAAAGGCGCAATAATGGGATGCAGCAATCCTCATCCTCATTGTCAGATTTGGGCGCAGGAATCGATACCTAACGAGATTTTTAAAGAGTGCGGCAGCCAAAAAGAGTATTTCTTAAAAAACGCAAGGACTCTTTTAAGCGATTATATTAAAATTGAAAAGCAGAAAAACGAGAGGATTGTTTACGAAAATGAAAACTTCATTTTATTGGTGCCTTTTTGGGCTGTCTGGCCTTTCGAATTAATGATAGTTTCAAAAAGAGAAATACAAAATATATTGCAGTTTACCGATAAAGAAAACAGAGATTTTGCAGAAATAATTAAAGTTACAGCAATAAAATATGACAACATTTTTGATATCCCATTCCCATATTCTGCCGGAATGCATCAAGCTCCAACAGACG
>JAAYAN010000110.1 GCA_012719345.1 Ignavibacteria bacterium
AATAATGTTTATTTTGGTATTTTTCCATTCGAGATGCAAAGGCGTTACGGACATTGAAATTTTTCTTTCAATTTCGTTCGGATTGTAATCCGATACTGTGTTACCTTCGTCAATTGTACCAATTCTGTTAATTTCGCCTGCAGTAAATAATAGTAATTCCGAGATTGTTGTTTTGCCGCTTCCACCGTGCCCGATTAAAGCAATATTACGGATTGATTCAGTGCTAAAGATTTTCAAGCTGCCTCCATAAAGATATTTCCTTCAGATATTCTATTTAATTAAATAATCTTGACCAAAAAGCTTTCACTCCCTTGCGCATTGCTGATATATTCTTCGAAAAACTATCGGTTGAATGGCTTGAGCTAAATAGCTGTTTAATATTGGTCAGCGAATTTATTCTTTGTCTTAATTCATCAAAAAGACGGCTGTATTCTGAAATCTGTCTTTCTGCCTGGTCCGAAAATGCAAGCATTTTCTCACTTATTTCAGTAAGATTTTCAACTAACGGATCAACTCTTCTTCTAAAATCATCTAAAATACTGTTTGTGTTTTCCAAAGTATTATGAAGTTTCTTTGCAATTATTATCAAATAAATGCAAAGTGCTGTGGCCGAAACCAGCAGCACCGATAGAAGAATATCATTTAATCCCATTTTTAAGCCTCTTTTTCAGCTTTGTATGTATCCATACCTGCTTTTACTGCACTCTTTATTCTATCTGCTTCTTTTCTTCCCTCATCTGCAAATGCACTGCCCTTTTTCTTGGCTTCATCAATTATTTCTTCTGCTTCGCTTAAAAGTACATCAACTTTTTTTTTTGCTTCCGAAATTAATCTTTCGGATTTCTGCTTGCCATCATTAATTAATTCCTGAGCTTTAGTTTTAGCTTTCTGCATATACTCACCGGCTTCGTCCATATATTCACCGGATTTATCCTTAATATCTTGTCTTAATTCTTTTCCTGCTTTTGGAGCATATAAAAGAGCAATTACCGATCCTACTATTCCGCCGGCAATAAAACCGAGCAGTAAACCTTTTCCGTAATTATTATCCTGTGCCATTTCTTCCTCCATCAAATTAATTATTGTTGTGCAAAATAATAAGAGCCCCGACTAAAATCAAGTAAACTGAACAGACAGGGCATTAATAATTATTTCATATTTTTTATTATCTCTTTTGCAAATTCCGAACACTTCACTTCTTTCGCATCTTTTAGCAAACGGGCAAAGTCGTAAGTTACAACCTTCAATTTTATTGTGCGCTGCAGTGATTTCTCAATTAAGGATGCTGCTTTCTTCCAGCCGAGATATTCAAACATCATAACCCCCGAAAGAATTACAGAACCAGGATTAATTTTATCGAGTCCTGCATATTTTGGAGCAGTTCCGTGAGTTGCTTCAAAAACAGCATAATGATAGCTCATATTTGCTCCCGGTGCAATTCCAAGTCCCCCTACCTGAGCAGCGCAGGCATCCGAAATGTAATCGCCGTTTAAATTCGGGGTTGCAAGCACATCATATTCATCGGGACGCAGAAGTACCTGCTGAAACATACTGTCGGCAATTCTGTCTTTAATAAGGATTTTTCCTTCAGGAACTTTGCCGTTATATTTTTCCCAAACTTCAGCTTCTGTTATTGTTTTATCGGGGAAATGATTTTTAGCGGCTTTATAACCCCATTCGGTAAATGCTCCCTCTGTAAACTTCATAATATTTCCTTTATGAACAAGAGTTACGCTTTTGCGTTTATTGGCAATTGCATATTCAATAGCTTTTACAACAAGTCTTTCAGTGCCGAACTCGCTTATCGGTTTAATTCCTATTCCCGAACCTGAACGTATTTGTTTATTATATTTTTCCGATAAAAATGAAATTATTTCTTCAGCTTCTTTAGAATTTCCTTTGAATTCAATGCCGGCATAAACATCTTCGGTATTTTCACGATAAATCACAATGTCAAGATCCTGCGGACGTTTAACCGGACTTGGAGTGCCCGAATAATATTTAACTGGACGCACGCATGCAAAAAGATCAAGTTTTTGACGCAAAGTTACATTAAGGCTCCGTATGCCACCTCCAACCGGAGTTGTAAGAGGACCTTTTATTGCTACAATATATTCTTTAATTGCATCTATTGTTTCTTCGGGCAGCCATTCGTTGTTGCCGTATAATTTTACCGATTTTTCACCGGCATATATTTCCATCCATTCAATCTTTTTTTTTCCCCCGTATGCTTTTTCAACTGCTGCATCAAAAACCATTTGCGAAGCTCTCCAAATATCTGGACCGGTACCGTCGCCTTCAATAAACGGAATTATAGGATTATCGGGAATTACAAGTTTATCGTTTTTTATTTTTATTTTATCTCCGGAAGCCGGTACCACAATTTTTTTATAACTGCTCATTTATCTCTCCTTTTTTTATTTCATCAAATTTTATCTTTCCAAATTCTTTCTGATACAAAAACGCAAATACTACTCCTGTAAAAATAGCAAACCAAAGCGTAACAATCCTTATAATAAATGTTGTTCCTACAGCATTCCCTTTATTTACGCCGAAAAGTACCAGCAAAAAAGTTAACGAACCTTCAGTTACACCTAATCCCGCAGGAAGCATTGTAACAGAGCCGGCTATTGTGGAAAACGAATATGTAAAAGATGCAAGCATCACAGAAATATTTTCACCGTAAAAATTCAGAATCAGATACATAGCGTAACATTCAAAAAACCAGGCTGGCAGACTTAATAATGTCATTTTTACAAGCGGCTTAAATGTTAAAAGATTATTTGTGCTTTCGTATGCCTGCAGAAGTTTATTCATATATTTATTAAGAATTTTTATCCGGCTTACTGATTTTACTAAAACAAGCAGCAAATTTTTGTTACCCAGAATAACAGCAAGTACGATAAAAATAACTCCAATAACTATAATAAAACTCTTTCCGTAACCGTAAATATATGCGCCTATTATGGAAATAATTACAAGTGAGAGAAAATCAGTAATCCTTTCAGCAAGAATTATAGGTGCAGTTCTGCTTACCGGATTACCCGTTCTTTCCTTTATTAAATAACACTTAAGTACTTCTCCAAGTTTTCCTGGCGTAAGACTCATCATCAACCCTGTCATAAATACATAAAAAGATTCTTTTAACGAGACTTTTATTTTTAAAAGATTAAGATAATAATGCCATTTCAGAAAGCGGAAGAAATAATTTGAAAAAGAAAGCAAAAACAAGAAAGGGAGATAATACCAATTAAAGTATGAAAGCGAGGCGTAAACATTTTCGAAATCTGCATAAACAGAAAGAAGCAGAAAAATCAGCGCACCGGCTGCAATTGAAATTACAAGATTTTTTCTAATTTTTTCAAACACTCAGGAAAATTCCATTAAATATTTATAAATTTTAGCAAGCGGAAGTCCTACAACATTATAATAACATCCATCAATTTTTTCAACAAACACAGCGCCGAAATCATCCTGAATTCCGTATGCTCCGGCTTTATCCATTGGGCTTCCGGTTTTTATATATTCTTTAATTTCGTAGTCCGAAAGTTTTCGAAATTTAACTTGCGTAGTTTCGTAATCTGTTATTGTTTTTCCGGTAAATGTATTTTTTATTGAAAATCCGGTATAAACGGTATGTGCTTTTCCGCTTAGTTTTTTAAGAAGAATGAATGCATCTTCTTCATCTTTAGGTTTGCCTAAAATCTCGTTATCAAGTACTACAATTGTATCGGCAGTTATAATTATAGCTTTTGGCGTAAGTTTTTCGGCTGCCTGCATTTTTTCGGAGGCAAGTCTTTTTACAGCTTCAACCGGCAACTCATTTTCTAAAATATCTTCGTTTATATCCACAGAAAATGTTTTAAACTCGAGATTAATTTGCTGTAATAGTTTTTTTCTTCGGGGTGATTGCGAAGCGAGATAAAGAGGAAGTTCGAAACTTATCATTTTAAGAGAAAAGGAGAATTTTAGCGGAACAAATCTTTAATACTGCCCCAGGTTCTTTTTACACTGCTTACATTGTTGTGTACTACAGTAATTTGATTTGAATGAGAGGCAGCCGCTTCTATGCCTTTTTCGTATATTGCCAAACGATAGGAATAAACGGATTCATTTATTTTGTAAGCTGATTTATCGAGATATTCG
The DNA here is from genome assembly GCA_012719345.1 of Ignavibacteria bacterium. Lineage (GTDB taxonomy): Bacteria > Bacteroidota > Ignavibacteria > Ignavibacteriales > Melioribacteraceae > JAAYAN01. The sequence goes on from JAAYAN010000110.1 coordinate 4,147, forward strand.
TAATAACTTTTACCGCTTGCGTTAATCCTTGCAATAGGCGTATAAACAGGTGTATTATCCGAAGAAATTGCTCCTCTTTCAATAATATAATGGGAAAGATTGTTTTCGCTGATCACAGACCATTTAACAAGGACATTGCCATCCTGACTTTTTGCTGAAAATGAACTGATTTCGGCACCGGCATAACCCAAACCGATTAGAAGAAGAATTGATAATATTGTATAAATCTTTCTTTTCATAACTGTGAATATATTTTTATATAATCAATTAGTCAAGTTTAATATTTAAATATTTTAAAATTCTTTCCCCCATTTGCCAAACTTGAATTTTATAAATATCGATAATGAATACAAAACCACATACAAAGGCAATGCAGACCAAGCTCCTGTCAATCCGAAATTGAGATATACACCAAGCAGATAAGCCAGCGGGATAAAAAGAAACCAATTTATTATAATTTCCGAAAGCATAACATAAAGCGATTTCCCGGCAGCCTGCAAGCCGTTGGCTAAAACAACGCCAACCGCATAAAATATCTGCCCGAACCCGGCAATTCTTATAGCAGGCAAAGCTGTTTCTATAATTTCAGCATCGTTGGTAACAAGATATAAAATAATTTTAGGGAAGCAGATAAAAATAATTCCGATAAGAACTGTATAAAAAGTTGCAAGTTTGCTTGTCTCGAATGCATAGAATTTGGCAATGGCAATTTTTCCGCGTCCAAGATTGTTACCTGTAAGCGTTTGAACTGCCGCGCCAAAACCGAAACACGGCATAAACGAAATAAATAATGAGGACATTACAATCTGGCTTGCCGCCTGCTCGAGCGTTCCTATTAGTCCCGTAACAGCTATAAAACTTAAAAATCCTATAAGTAGAAAAATATTATGGAAGGAAACCGGGAGCGATATTTTAACTATAGATCGGGCAATACTTTTATTCCATTTTGTAAACTTGAAATACAGGTACTTTTTACGGAGCGAACTTGACATAGCAACTATAAGATAATAAAGGACATCGCAAATTGTAGCTAATGTGGAACCCAGACCTGCTCCTGCCAGACCCATTGGTTCAAATCCGAATTCACCGTAAATAAGCACATAGTTAAAAAATATGTTAAGAATATTTGCCAGAATTCCTGAATACATAAATATTTTTGTTCGGTTTATACCGAAATAAAACCCTCGGTAGGATACCGATATCAGAAAGAAAGGAATTCCCATAAATCTGTAATAGAGATAATCGCCTGCATAACTCCCTACTTTTACATCGGCGGCAAAAAACTGCGAAATGGAATGCGAGAAATAAACTCCGGCAAGACCTACAATAATTCCTATAAATATCGAGATATAAAGAGAAGTGTTTAAAATCCGCCCGCATTCAGGAAAATCATTTCTGCCGTAGTTATGGGCAACAAGAACGTGCGTGCCCGTTGCCAAACTAGAAAAAAAGCTGGTAAGCGCCCAGGTTGCCAAAACTCCAAGCCCCATAGCGGCAAGAGCATATTGCGCGTCTTCAATTCTTCCTACCATCGCTGTATCAACAAGTGATAAAATCATTTGCGTTGACAAACCGGCAATTACCGGCAGAGCCAATTTCAAAATTTCGCGGTATGTTTCGGATTTTGCTATGAATTTCATCGGAACAAAAATAAATATATTCCCGGTTATTTTAAATCTTTTATTGACTTAATATACTCGCCCGATTGTGAAGAAAGATGTTTTTGGTTATATTTCTTCAGTTTCCTAAAAAATAATTGAAAATAAAGTGACAAAACGCGAAGAAATAAAATCTCTTATATTTAATTATTCCGTTAACGAAACCTGGCTTGCCAAACAACTCGGAATAAAAAAAGATACTTTCGATTTCATATTAAACGACTCCGTTCAGCTTGACGAAGAATTTTATAAAAAGACGAAAGAAATTCTTGACGATTTTCAGTATGAACTTACTTTTGATGAAACCGAGCAGGATGAAACGCTCGATTTGTTTGTTGATACCGAGTTAATTAAAGGTATTGGCGAAAGAATCCGTCAGTTTGCGCGGAAAAAATACGGCACATTAAAAAGATTAGCTGACGAAATGGAAATCTCTCCGCAGCAGCTTCAGCAGTATATTAGCGGAAAGCGCGAACCAGGCTCGCGTATTTTATTAAAGTTGCAGCGCCTTGGCTGCGATGTTAACTGGCTTCTCGGCGGAACTGATTCCAGCGATTCTTTCAGGGTTTATAATCTTGAAAATGAAGTGCGCAAATATCAAAAAGGAATTGCCGAAATTGATAAGATTATACAGAGGATGAATTCACAGGGAAATTTGTAAAGATTTTTCATCTTGTAAAATATCAATTTATTTTTTTCGCTTTTTCAATCCGCAAGCAGGTACTCTATTGTGTTAAGAACAAACCCGATGCTTTTTGGGTTAGCGGCGGGTGGAATTAAAAACGGGTCAAGGTCGTAAGTTCTGACTCGACAAAAAAAAAGAATAATGGTTTAAAAGTCAGTTACATTTAGTCTCATATAATTTTTTTAAATATTCACTTCTTTTTAGTACATCTTCTGGTATATGCTTGTACTGTAATGATAACTTTCGTGACTTTTGGATTAATTCACAACAATTGGTATTCTTATATTTTATTAAAGTATCGCCAATATTTGATAAAGTAATTAATTGATCAGATAAGCCAGAAATATCTAATTCACTATTATTTATTTTTATCTTAATATGATTTTCACGAGAATAATATTTATCAACTATTTTCCCTTTATATCCTATCTTAATATCATCAATATATTGTTCTGGGTTATTTGCCAACCAATTGAGGAAAAAGATAAATCCTATAGAAAATAAAATAAATATTAAGCCAAGTATTTTAGTCTTTAGCTTCATTTTTATAATTTGCCCCTATGTACATAATCAAAAAAAACATTTTTTTTCCTGTCAAGAGTTTCTCCCGACAGATAGCTACTTTTTATAGTTGTGAGAATAAAATACAATACTTTCGTTATTACCAGTTATCATTTTCTTACTTTCCGCACTTTTCTTTTATTGCTTCCGCAAGCAAAGGTATTCCCTTTTTTATAACTTCTTCGGGAGTGTTGCAGTATGAAATACGGATTTTATCGTTTTTCAGCGCATCGGGATCGAATGTTTTTCCCGAGACAAACACAACGCCTTTTTCAATAGCAATTTTAAGTATTTCCGTGCTGTCGGTCCCTTCGGGAAGTTTAAGCCAGATGTAAAAACCTCCGCGGGGTTCATTCCATTCAATATATTCCGGCAGATTTTCTTTCAGTGATTTTATCATAACTTCCGCGCGTTTTTTATATTCTTCGCGTACTCTTTCAATGTAAGTGTAAATAAATTCCGTGCGGATAAATTTATCTGCAAGAACCTGCGTAAAACTCGGCGAGCAGGCATCAAAAGACTGTTTAAGAAGTTCGCACTTCTGGTAAATATGAGGCGGTACAAGCATCCAGCCAAGGCGTAAACCCGGACCGATTATTTTCGAAAAAGAGCCTGTGTAACAAACATCAATACCGGCAGGATTTATCGCTTTTACAGTTTTCAAATCTTCGGCATCTTCAGGATAAAAATACAAATCGCTGTAAGCGTCATCCTCAATAAGCGGAATGTTTTTATTATTCATTATTTGAATGATTTTCTTTTTATCTTCGGCAGAATAAAGCGTTCCGGCAGGATTATGAAAATTCGGTGTAAAATAGAAAAACTTATATCTATCATCAGCATTTACTTTTTCTTCAAGAAATTTTAAATCGAGTCCGCTTTTTGTTAACGGAACAGAAATCATATTTGCCCCATATGACTTAAATGCTGACATTGCCCCGATAAAGCAAGGATTTTCAACTAATATAGAATCTCCCGGATCGATAAAAGCTTTGGCTAAAATATTAATGGCCTGAAGAGAACCGGTTGTTATCATAAGTTTGTTTTCTTTAACGGGCAAACCTTTTTTCTCAAGAAAACTGCTCAACGATTCCAACAGACAAGGAAGTCCGCTTGTAGGTCCGTACTGCATTGCCATCTGTTTTTCTTTATCACTTAAACTGTTGTAAACTTCATCCATTTCTGCAAGAGGGAAAAGTTCGTTTCCGGGCATTCCACCTGCGAAAGAAATAATATCGGGTCTGGTCGCCAGACTCATTAAATCGCGTATCTCGGATGTTCTGAGATTTGTTACGCTTTGTGCAAATCTTATCATAGTCTTCTTATAAATTTATTAGTAATTAATTTTTTCTTTTGTAATGTATGCTGTTCCCTTAAAATTCGAAATCAGCTCATTCTTTTCATCGTAAATATTTATGTCGCAGGTAATAAGTTTTGAACTTCGGGAAATTATTTTTGCCTCTGCAACTAATTTCCCTTGCTTGCTTTTTGCAAAATAGGAAACCGCTGCATTAATAGAAAGGGTAACAAAGCCGAACGAATTTACTGCAGCGGCAAATGCAAAATCGGCTAAAGTAAATAAAAGTCCTCCGTGTGTTATACCGGCGCCATTTAAATGTTTTTCCTCAATAGTAACTTCTGCTTTTGCATTACCGGGAGAACATTCAATAAGTTTAATTCCGTTTGCTGCTGCAAAATTATCTTTCAGGAAATAATCTTTAAACTTCTGCATTTCAAATCTGATAAATTTGATTTGCGCGCACTAACTCCATCTTATTTTCCTGCAAAACTTTAATAACATTTTCGTTGGAAGGAGCACGCAATACTACAGATGCTTCATTTCCAACCGCAAATGCATACATATAATCAATTTGAATGTCATTATCCGAAAGAATCCGGAGCACTTTATGCAATCCGCCAGGCTTGTTTGGAACAATAACGCAAACCACTTCGGTAGTATTTACAGTATAACCTTTTTCCTTAAGAATTTTAAGAGCAAGATCAGGTCTGCCGACTACAAGTCTTAAAATTCCGTAATCAGGAGCATCGGCAATACTGAATGCCGAAATATTTATATCGTTCTCTGCCAAAATTCCGGTGATTTCGGTAAGTCTTCCTTTTCTGTCTTCCAGAAATACTGATAATTGTTGAATAACGATGGCTGAATCTCCTATGTTATTTTAAGTTATAATTTCCTGTTATCTATTACTCTTTTTGCTTTGCCTTCCGATCTTTCTATTGTATTTGGCTCTACAAGTTTTATTTGTGCATTTATTCCCAGTACGCTGGAAATGTTATGATGAATCCGTTTTTTCAATCCTTCAAGAATTTTAATTTCGTCAGACCAGAATTGATCGTCAACTTCCACTTTAATTTCAAGTTCATCCAGATTATTTTCTCTTGTTACAATCATCTGATAATGAGGAGTTGTTTCGCTCATTTCAAGTAAAACAGATTCAACCTGCGACGGGAATACATTCACTCCCCGGATTATAAGCATATCATCCGAACGTCCCAGACATTTTTCCATACGGACTAATGTTCTTCCGCAAGCGCATTTTTCGGGGTGAAGTCGTGTTAAATCGCGTGTACGGTAACGCAGCAAAGGCATAGCTTCTTTTGTAACGGTTGTAAATACAAGCTCGCCAAGTTCGCCGTAAGGCAGCACTTCTAAAGTTTCGGGATTAATTATTTCCGGAATAAAATGATCTTCAAAAATGTGGCTTCCGCATTGGTGCTGGCATTCCATCGAAACACCGGGTCCTATAATTTCGCTTAATCCGTAAATATCATAAGCTTTTATGTGCATCATCTTTTCAATCTGCTGGCGCATTTCTTCAGTCCAGGGTTCTGCCCCGAATATGCCTGCGCGTAATTTTATTTTTTCCTGAGGGATACCTTCTTTAATTATACTTTCGGCAAGATAAGCTGCATACGATGGTGTGCAGGCAATTGCAGTCGATCCGAAATCCTGCATCAGCTGAAGCTGCTTTTTTGTATTTCCGCCTGAAATAGGTATAATTGATGCGCCTACCCTTTCGGCTCCGTAATGAAGCCCCAATCCTCCGGTAAAAAGTCCGTATCCGTAAGCAACCTGGATTATATCATTTTTTGTTATTCCCGCCATTGTTAAAGAACGCGCAACAACTTCGCTCCAAGTATTAATATCGTTGCGGGTATATCCAACAACAGTGGGTTTGCCTGTTGTACCGCTGGATGCGTGAAGCCGTACTATTTCGGATTGCGGAACTGTAAAAAGCCCGAAAGGATAATTATCCCGCAAGTCGCTTTTTATTGTAAAAGGAAGATGTTTAAGCTGGTCGATACTTTTAATATCGCCGGGTTCAATTCCCTTTTCTTTAAATTTTTGTTTGTAAAACGGAACATTGTTATAAATACGTTCAACCATTTTTACTAAACGTTTGCTTTGTAATTCGGTTAGCTGCTGCCTGTCGGCAGTTTCAATTTCAGTGTTTAATTCCATATTATTTTCTTAATTGTTTGGTTATGTTTAATCCTGCGTTAAATGCACGGAGATTTATCTGTACTGTTTCATTTCCTTTTGGCAGAAATAATTTTTCTATAGCTTTTTCAAGTTCTTCTTTTTCAATACCTGTAAACGGTGAGGCGGCACCCAGCATTACAATATTGGATGCTTTTACGCTTCCGGCTTCCCTTGCAGGTTTTTCGGCATCTACTAAAATATTTTCGGGATTCTTTTTAATTTCATTTAACACATTTTGTAAATCGGGATAAGGAGTAATGTTTATAAAAGGGTCAACCGAAGTTACAATTATTCCTTTTTTCGAAAGAAAAGGAATGTACCGCAAAGATTCCATCGGTTCAACCGAAAGGATTAAATCTGCTTCGCCTTTAGGAATAAGATCCGAAAATATTTCTTTGTCGGATATACGCAGATGCGATTCAACAGCGCCTCCTCTCTGACTCATACCATGCACTTCGGCTTGTTTTACTTTTAATCCTAAATTCATAGCAGCCAGATCGATTATTGCAGCAATAGTCAAAATCCCCTGTCCGCCTACTCCTGCAAGAATTATATTTTTATTCATTGTTTATCCTGCTTCTTTTTATTGCGTCTTGCCGTCTGTATGCAATCGCGCGATGCAATTATTACAGAAACTCCCTTATACTCAAATTCATCTTTAATAATTTTAATATTTTCAGCTAAATTATTCTTTAAAGGAATTATTGTTCTGATATGGTCTTCTTCAACTCCTATTCCTTTGCAGATATTTTGCAGCTTATCTATTCCGGCAGAATCCTGTCCGCCCGTCATTGCGGTTGTGGAGTTATCCGAAATAATTATTGTTACAGACGATTTATCATTTACCGCATCCAGCAGGCCAGTAATGCCTGAATGCGTAAAAGTAGAATCGCCTATTACGGCAACAGCAGGATGAATGCCGGCATCGGATGCGCCTTTTGCCATTGTAACAGAAGCTCCCATATCCACGCAGGTGCTTATTGTTTCGTAAGGAGGCAAAGCTCCTAAAGTGTAACAGCCTATATCCGAAAAAACGTGATTCGAATTGTATTCTTTCATTACGATATTAAGAGCTTCGTAAAGATCCCGGTGACTGCATCCTTTGCAAAGTTCCGGCGGTCTGGGTGAAACTATTTCCGGAATCTTCTTTTCGGGTGAAGTTTTAACACCGAGCGCCTTTGCCAAGTAATCGGGATTTAGTTCTCCTGTTCTCGGCAATGTTCCGTCAAGCCTTCCTTTTATTTTTTCATTTTGTGGAAATCCTTTAAGAATTTCCTCATAAATCGGATATCCTTCTTCAACAATTAATATTTCAGAATATTTTGATAAAAATTCCTTAACTGCTTTTTCGGGCAGAGGATATTGCGAAATTTTAAGTACAGGAATATCAAGCTGATACTTTTCCCGTGCTTCCATCACGTAGTTAAAAGAAAGTCCGAAAGCAATTATTCCTTTATTTCCTGTACCGTTTATTACTTTATTAAAAATTGATTGTTCTGATAATTCGGCGAGGTCTTTTTGTATGTTTAAAAGATTTACATATTGTCTGCGTGCATTTGCAGGCAGCAATATCCATTTTCTCTTTTCATTTTCAGGCTGCAAAGCATTTTGTGTGCGTTTTAGTTTTCTTTCTACAACAGAACGTGAATGCGAAAGACGGGTTACAATTCTTAAAAGAACCGGTAATTTAACTTTTTCCGATAATTCAAAAGAATATAAAACTGCATCATAAGCTTCCTGCTGGTTCGACGGCTCAAGAACAGGAACGAAAGCAAACTTTCCGTAAAACCTCGAATCCTGCTCGTTTTGCGATGAATGCATCGAAGGGTCATCGGCAACAACTAAAACAAGTCCCCCGTTTACACCGGTAACAGCCGAGTTAATAAATGCATCAGCTGCAACATTTAATCCTACGTGTTTCATACAAACCATGCTTCGTTTTCCTGCATAGCTCATTCCCAAAGCAGATTCGTAAGCTGTTTTTTCGTTTGCAGACCAGTTTGAACGGATGTTTAATTTCTGAGCTTCTTCCGATTTTTGTATAAATTCAGTAATTTCTGTTGAAGGTGTTCCGGGATAAGCATAAATCCCTGAGATTCCGGCATCAATAGCTGCAAGAGCCACAGCTTCGGCACCGAGTAATAATTGTTTATCCATTAACTTTTTCTTATCTCACTATATTGGTAAAAGTACAAATTAGCATTGTTAAAATTAAATATATTTGAATTCTTATCCAATTTGCTGCAGCTCTTTAATGCGATTATTTTTATTTTAGTACATTCTTGCCCTTTTTTTGAAAAATGCAAGCAAAGCTTTATCAAAAGAATCGCTTGTAAGAATCAGATTATAATCGAAATTCTTTTTTCTGCATTCGGTTTTAATCTTTTCAATAAATTCTTTAACGGCAGAACGGTAAGCCTGCTGAATCTGATACGGTTGCGCAGATAATTCCTCGTAAGTTTCCATATCAACAAAAACAGCATCTTTTCCGAACGAGAAAGATAATTCAACCGGATCGAGAACTTGGAACAAAATTACTTCGTTTTGCTGTGATCTTAAATAATTTAATGTTGCTATTATTGATGAAGGTTCATCGAAGAAGTCGGAAATAATTATTGTTAATCCTCTTTTTTTTATTTTTTCTGCAACAAGAGTAAGGCATTTCCCAGTCTCAGTTTTTTTGGAAGGAGCTGTTTTTTCGAGAGTGAGCAGAATATTCCGTAAATGAATCCGGTTTGATTTAGGACTTAGGTAATTTTCGATTGTATCCGAAAATTGAATCAATCCTGCAGCATCATGCTGATTTGTTAAAATATAAGCCAGACTTGCAGCCAGCAAAACTGAATATTCCCACTTTGTAACCGGAGCATCGTTTTTATAATCCATCGATTTACTGGAATCTAAAATTATATTGCAGATTAAATTTGTTTCTTCTTCAAACTGCCTTACAAAATATTTTTCGCTTTTTGCATATACTTTCCAATCAATGTTTTTTATTGAATCGCCTTGCTGATACGGCCTGTGTTCGCTAAATTCGGCACTGAATCCGTGATAAGGACTTTTATGCATTCCTACCATAAATCCTTCAACAATCGATCTCGCTTTTATTTCAAGATTTTTCAATCCCGAAATTACAGCAGGATCCAGCTTATTTAAGTATTCTTTATTGCTCAAAATTTTGTCCGCTTTGCGCCCGGCTTAAAACTTCTTCGGGATTCATTCCAAGAATTCCTAGTTCCGTTTCTGCATCTTTTGCAAGAGAATGCATCGGATATTTATGAAGAAACAATTTATAGTTTTCTTCGGCTTTAACGGTTTCATTTAACTGGTTAGCTTGAATAAATGCAGTCATAAAAAGAGCTTTTGGAGCTTCTTTGCTTGCAGGGTATTTTTTATAAATCTTTTGGTAATACTCAATCCCTTTTTTTAATGATTCCTGCCCGCTGATATTTTTATCAGCCTTATTTAAATAAATGCTGCCTAATTCAAATAAAGTTTCTTCTACAAATTCGCTTTGGGGATAATCATCTAAAATTTGCGAAAAACCTTCAACCGCTTCTTCTATTTTGTTTTCCGATAAATTTTTCCTTGCGGATTCAAACAATTCTTTATCGCTTTCGGCAGAGCAGGAAAGTAAAATTAAAAAACAAATCATACAAATCTTAATTTTAAACATACACTATCCACTTTATTGAAAAATGTATGTAAATATAACCTTAATCCGTAATTCTTTAAATGGTAAAATCACTTTCTATTTTCTGAAAGTTTAAAGTTTATGATATTTGTACTTTAGTATGTGTTTAAAGTTAAGTTTTTCTCAGCAGTATTTTAATGGAGTAAAATCAACAGCAAGCAAATCGGATTTACGGTTTATCTCTTTTTCAATATATTTTTTGTGCTTTCTGAATAATTTTTCTGAAATTATTATTGAAACATCCGGATAATTTTCTTTTGCCTTTTTAATAAGAGCTGACAATTCCGATTTGCTCTTATCAAAAGAATTAAAAAAGAAATATTTAACAGATTTTCCGGACATATCTTTAATTTTTGCGAAATAGTTTTCCGAAAGATCTTTATCAATCATAATTCCAGCATCCAAACCGGTTTTAGTTAATTTTATGAAAAACATCCGGTAAACTTCATCATTAAAACAAGCATCTTGTTTTATATGCAGGAAGTATTCCGAAGCACCGGCAATTTTCCACGAGCGAAGTTCTTCCAGACTTCTTATACCGCAACTCAATAAAATTTTAACATCTGCAGTATCTTTTACAGAAAAAATAATATGAGAAATAAGATCAGAGTCGAAATATTCATCATCTCCCGAATGAATAATTATAGATTTAATTCCTCTGTTTGTAATATTCCGTGCGATTTTTTCAATTTCGTCAGAATCTATTCTGTATTTTTTTTTAGAATTATTAATCGGAAACTTTGAGTTTTCATTACCCGATATTTTTATTATTCCGGCAGTTTCAAAATCCCAATCCTCAATTGCTTTTCTAAAAGCAGTTTTATTTTCCTGGTTCAATATCTTACGTTCAGATTTTACAGTATATGTTTTAATATTTTCAGTCATTTAAGAAATTCTGTATTTTTACTGAAAATGTTTTATTTTCAATAAATATACCAACTTAAAAAACGGCAGAATACAGATTATTATAAGTTTATTTTCTTAAAAAAGAGAATTTTGGAAAGATGTTTAAGATTTTAAGGCCTAATTTACTGCGCTTTCTTTTATTTCTATTAGTCCTTTTGCCGAATAAATTTTAACCGTCAAGCCGAAAGGAATGGTTAAATTATCTTTAATATGCCCATGTTTTAGATTATAAATAACGGGTTTTTTTAATTCGCGGAAATAGCTTCCGAATACTTCGTGAAGCGAAAGAGTGGGTTTATTTGGGTCGTCTTCAATACAATCTTTAAAATTTCCTAAAAGAATGCCTTTAACCTGATTAAATACTCCCGCAAGTTTTAACTGGTTAAGCATCCTGTCAATTTTGTAAGGAGGTTCGTTTAAGTCTTCAAGCAACAGCACAGAATCATTCAAATCAGGGAAAAATTTACTTCCAATAAGAGATACAATTACGGAAAGATTTCCACCTGCCAGTTTGCCTTCGCTCCGTCCCTGCGAAAGGAATATAAAGTCCTCGCTTTTAGGATTGTCAATTTTTCCTATTGGTTTATCCGTTGTTATAATATTCCAAAAATGCTCTTCAGTAAACGGACTTACCGAATCATAAAAATCCACCGCCGGCATTGGTCCGGCAAAAGTTACTAATCCTGTTTGAGAATAAAAAGCTAAATGCAATGCTGTAATATCGCTGTAACCCACAAATATTTTCGGATTCTGCCTGATAATTTTATAATTTATACCGGAAATTATCTTCCCGGAGCCATATCCGCCTCTTGCGCAAAAAATAGCTTTAACTTCGTTATCTTCAAACATACTGTGAAGATCATAAAGCCGTTCTTCCTCGCTGCCAGCAAGATATCCTTTTTGTTTTTCTATGTTTTTTCCGAGTTTTACTTTGTACCCAAGCTTTTCGAAATACTCAACACTTTTATTTATTCTGTTAAAATCAGAAACCGGTGAAGCAGGGTTTATTATCCCTATTAAATCGCCTTTATTAAGTTTTTTTGGTTTTATCCTATTCATTGATTTTAATAAATATTCAGAAATATTTTTGCGTTTGCAGATAGGAAAGAAGATTTTTGAACTATACGGTAATTTACAGATAAATCGAAACTGAAGTCGCTGCTCAGACGTGTTAAAAGCCCGACTCCGCACTGAACCGCAAGATTGTTTTTCTCTGAAAAATGATTATTTATTAAAGATGCTGTGCTGTCTGATTCACTTTTTAATTTTACTTTATTGTTTTGTAAACCGAAATTTAATGAAACATAAGGTATAATATTATCAGTGTCAGCAAAATATCTTATCCCCGGTAAAACAGAAATTTCTTCGATACTGCTTTTTTCGGGACTGTTTTTTAAAACGAATTTGCCATATCCTATTGCAAGTTCTATCCCAACCTGACGAGCTACAGCAACTAATATAGTTCCGTCAGCTTCAAATCCGTTTTTTGCATAATCGTTAAACCCGGCAGCCGGAACAGCAAATTTACCTCCAAATCCCAAAGCAACGCTTTCGCTTTGAGAATATGAAAAAACAGAACAAAGAAACAAGAAGAATCCGGCGTAAAATTTATTCATAAAAACTCCTTACAGTATAAGCATCTTCGAAAATCATCATTCAATTATAAACTCTTTTCTTCCCCATTCAATAAATTTACTTTTAATAAAATCAAGTATCCTATTGTGCTCTTCACTACCATTACCGGTAACCTTAAAAGGTTCTCCAAAGGCTATGTGCACATCTTTTGAAGGATCAATTTTCCCGAAATCCTTGATAGCTTTAATTGAAGAATTGCCCCAAGCATCACTCATAATAGCTATTGGAATAATCGGCACATTGTTCTTTTTAGCAATTTTTTCACCCAAAGTATTGAAAGATTTGCAATCCAAATATTCACTTCTTGTTTTTTGAGGAAATACAACTATCGACCTCCCGTCCTTTAATCTTTCAGCGCCTGCTTCAATTACACGCATCAAATCTTCACGAGGGTTACTTCTTCCTACAAGAATTGGATGGCGTGCAGCCGAAACTGGACCAAACAAAGGATAGTTAACAAGTTCTTCTTTTTGAATAAATACAACTTTTTTTACAGGGTTAATAATTGCTGGAAGAACCATAGTTTCGAGCGTACTCATATGATTACCAATTAACACAGCCGGACCATCAAAACTTGTTATATTTTTCATACCTTCAATATAATGCTTAATACCAACACTTTCCAACGCATTTAAAATCCAATATGATGATAAAGCCCAATTTTTACCGTTATATTCATTCCTCGCCACAAAACGGTTACTTTTATAAACAATTCTTATCAACTTCGAATAATAGCTAATAGATGGGCAAATTGATTTTTTCAAAACTTTGTCAGAACTTTTATAAAAATCATTTTCTGCTAATATTGTTAATGTATTATTCATAGAAACTCAATTTTATAAAATCAAAAATAAAAATATCGGTAATTTAAAACAAAAAAACCCCGAATATTTCGGGGTTTTGTGACCCGTACGGGACTCGAACCCGTACTCTTTGCCGTGAAAGGGCAACGTGTTAACCAGTTACACTAACGGGCCAATCTTATTATTTTCAAAGCACCAAATATACTAAACATAAAGACCAAATCAAATTTAATTTTTGGTGTTACCGAAAACATCCGGGTGAGCGATGGGACTTGAACCCACGGCCTTCTGGGCCACAACCAGACGCTCTAACCAACTGAGCTACGCCCACCATTTTATTACTGTACGCCAGAATGGACTCGAACCATTAACCTACAGCTTAGAAGGCTGTTGCTCTATCCAATTGAGCTACTGGCGCAACAATTTTTGGTTTTCAATATTATAAGAACATCAGGGATTCAAATATTTTAATGATTGAATCCTCGTAATCTTTGTCGGGGCGGCAGGAGTTGAACCTGCGACCTCCTGCTCCCAAAGCAGGCGCGATAACCGGGCTACGCTACGCCCCGAAATAAATATTCAAAAAACAGATTCAAAATTTACTTCTTTATTTCCTCTTTGTCAATTTAAATTTGAAATTTTTAATAATTAATTTTATTCATATCTTTTGAACATATTTAATAATTATTTTCTGGCATACATTGTTAAGTCCGTTTATTGCTTTCAGATATATTTTTTCTCGGAAAGATTCTAATTTTCTCTCTCTTATTTCCGTTATTTCTTTTTCGGGTATTGCTCTCGGCGTAGCTGTTTTAATAATTGCTTTAACAATTCTGGACGGATTTGAAAAAGTTATTGAAGAAAAAATTGTGAGCTTTAACTCTCATATACAGATTTCCTCTTTCAGTAAAAAAAACCTCAACCCTTATCAGGATTTTATGCCGGGAATTGCAAGAATGACCGGACAGGATATTGCCAGTATTTCTCCATTTATTTACAAAGCTGCTCTTATTAAGCATAAAAAATATTCCGAAGGAATTATGCTAAAGGGAATTATACCAGAAACTGATAATTCGGACATTAATAGATATATAGTCTCCGGGAAATATAAATTTAAAAACAGCAATAAACCGGGAATAATTCTTGGGAAAAAACTGGCAGAGAAATTATTTGTTGAAATCGGTTCCAAAATAACCCTTTTCACTTTGCGAAATGATATGGCTCCCTCGTTTGATAATCCTCCGGCAATTAAACAATTTATTGTTACCGGAATTTACGAAAGCGGAATGGCTGAATATGATGATCTTAATGCATATTGTGAATTTGAAGAAGCTCAAAACTTTTTTGAAATAGGCAATCATATTTCCGGTTATAACATCAGACTGAAAAAACTTGATAATATTTTTGATATTGAAGAAAAACTTCAAAACGGATTGCCTTATCCTTATTATGTGCGGTCAATTTATCAAGTTCACCAAAATATATTTACTTGGATAGACCTCCAGAAAAAGCCGATACCTATTATTTTAGGACTTATTGTTGTGGTAGCAGTATTTAATATTGTCGGGACCCTTTTAATGATTGTACTCGAACGAACAAGCGCAATTGGTATTTTGCGGGCAATGGGATCTACAAAAAAACAAATAATAAGTATTTTTATGATTCAAGGAATATCTTTATCCTTAATTGGAATTATATTAGGAAATATTATAGCTTTTACGCTTTCTTATCTTCAGCTTGAATTTGATATTATATCGCTTCCTGCTGAAGTATATTTTATTTCCAGCGTACCTATTTCTATTAATGTATTGAATTATTTAATTGTCTCCGGCTCTGCTTTTGTGCTCTCAATATTTATATCAATTATTCCCTGTTCTATCGCCGCCGGATTATCGCCAATTACATCAATTAAATTTGACTGAAATGACTGAACTTTTTATTGCAAACAGATACCTTCGTTCGAAACATAAAATTAATTTTATTACTATTATATCTATTCTTTCAACCATTGGAATAACGATTGGCGTGGCTGCCTTAATTGTAGTTCTTTCAGTATTTAACGGCTTCGGAAATATTGTAACCGACATTATGATAAACTTCGATCCTCATATCCGGATTGACTACATAGGGAATGTTTCGGAAGAAGAACACAGATATGCCGAAAGTATCCTGAAATCTCAAAAAAATATAGTTTCTTTTCATCCCTATATTCAGTCGAAAGCAATACTGATAAACAGGAATTCGTACGAAATATTAAACCTTAAGGGAATTGAATCTAATACTGATTTTGAAAACTGGGGTGTTCACAAAACTATAAAAACAGGGTATTTTAAACCTGACTCTACCTCGCTTATCCCTCAGATTATTCTTGGAACACCCGTTGCCTTAAGATTATCAGTAATGCCCGGAGATACTATAATTATTACTTCTTTTCCCGATATTGAAAAATCTCTTTTAAATTATTCGCTGCCTGTAACAAAAAAATTTCTGCTTTCCGGAATATTTCAGACAAATAACAAAAATTACGATTACAACTACGGGTTTACAGATTTATTATCCGCAAAACAAACTCTTTCTTTCGGAAATAGGATAACCGGTATCGAAATTAGACTTGAAGATATTGATGACTCGCATGAATTAAAAGACCTTTTAAATGACAGACTCGATCCTGCTAAGTTTTCAATTAAAACCTGGTTCGATTTGCATAAAGACCTTTATACTGTAATGCTTATAGAAAGATGGTCGGCTTATATTATTTTATGCCTTATAATTGCCGTTGCTACTTTTAATATTTTAGGGTCGCTAACTATGTCTGTTATCGAAAAGAAAAAAGATGTAGGGATATTAAGATCGATGGGAATGCCGAGCAAATCAATTTTACGGATTTTTATGTTCGAAGGAATTTTGGTAGGAACAGTCGGAACTATTGCCGGACTAATTATAGGGCTGCTTATATGCTATCTTCAAATTGAGTACAAATTTTATCCGCTCGATCCTTCAAAATACATTTTGGATGCAATTCCGATACAGATCAGGCTTTCGGATATTTTTGCAATAACCGGAATGAGTATGGTTCTTTCTGTAATTGCTTCTCTTTATCCAGCCGCACGCGCAGTTAAAATCTCAATTATTGACGCTATTAAATGGGAATAAAAAATGATTCTTCTCGCAAATAATTTAAATAAGACTTTCAACACTGCTTCAAACGCAAGTTTGGAAGTTATAAAAGATGTTTCACTTGAACTTGAGCAAAACAATATTACTGTAATTGTTGGAGCATCCGGAGCAGGCAAAAGCACGCTGCTTCATATTCTCAGCGGACTTGACAAACCTGACAGCGGTTCGGTTTTAATAAAAGGAACTGATATCTCCAGCCTTCCTGATGAGAAATTATCTCTTTTCAGAAATAAGCATATCGGGTTTATTTTTCAATTTCATCATCTTTTGCCGGAATTTACGGCTTCCGAAAATATTTCGATTGCACAGATGATTTCAGGAGAAAGCTTAAAAAAAGCTCAAATCCGTTCGGAAGAACTGCTTGATATTGTAGGACTTTCGGAACGCGGAACTCACAAACCTGCGCAGCTTTCAGGCGGCGAGCAGCAAAGAGTGGCCGTTGCGCGGGCAATAGTTAACAACCCCGAAATTGTTTTTGCCGATGAACCTACGGGAAATCTCGATTCAGCAAACAGCGAAATAATTCATAACCTGTTTATCCGGTTAAAAGAAGAACGCGGATTAACATTTTTAATAGCAACCCACAATCCCGAAATGGTAAAACTTGCGGACCGAGTTATCGAAATTAAAGACGGAATAATTCACGAAAAAAGTTAATCCTGCATCATTTCGATATATCTGTACAACAATCTTACGCCAAAGCCCGTATGATATTTTTCGGAATAGCTGTTCAGTTTATTTTTTCCTGCCGGAGCCAAATCTATATGCACCCATTTTTCAGGTTTCGTTACAAAGTTTTCCAGAAATTTTGCTGCGGTAATTGCACCTCCCCATCTAGGACCTAAATTTGAGATGTCAGCCACATCACTTTTTATCAGCTCAGCATATTCATCCCACATCGGAAAAGACCATACACGTTCAAAAGTCTCGTTTCCTGCTTTTATAAGTCCGCCCGAAATCTGATCGTTTTGCGTGAATATTCCTGCCGCATATTCTCCTAAAGCTACAACACAAGCCCCTGTCAATGTTGCAAGATCAATAATTTCATCAGGATTTTGCTTGGAGGCATAATACAAAGCATCTGCTAATATTATCCTTCCTTCGGCATCAGTATCAAGCACTTCAATAGTTTTACCGGAATATGTTTTAATTATGTCACCCGGCTTATACGAGCTGCCAGAAAGCATATTTTCCACAGCAGGAATAACACCTATCAAATCAGCATCAAGCTTGTTTTTTGCGGCAGCGTAAATTGCGCCTATTACAGCAGCTGCACCGGACATATCAATCTTCATATCCAGCATTGATGAAGTAGGCTTAATTGACAGTCCGCCGGAATCGTAAGTTACTCCCTTGCCTACTAATGCAATTTTGGGACAATTCTTTTTTGTAGATTTGTATTTCAATATAATTAATCGCGGATCGTTTGAACTTGCTCCGCCAACAGCAAGAATCGCATTCATTTTATTTTTTCGAAGTTCTTTTTTATCCCATACCTCAACTGTAACACTTGTATTTTTAAACAATTTCATTGTTTTTTCTGCCAATATCTCGGGGGTAAGCGATATTGCCGGTTCGTTGATAATATCTCGGGAAAAATAAACGGCTTCTAAAACGTTACGGCTTGTTTTTATTGCTTCTTCAAAATCTTTAGAAAAACCGGAATGGAAAACAACATCAAGTTTTAATGACTTTTTCTTATCGGATTTATATTTATTAAACTCGTAATTACCAAGTCCCGCCCCTTCAATAAACGATCTTAAGTAATTATTCTTTGTATTGAATATTTTCAAAAACACTTTATCTTCAGGAATAAAAATGGATGCGGAAGACACCTTTTCTGAAGATAATTCAATTATAAATTTAGAAACGGAATTCCGGAAAAAATCAGTGTTAAGCTTTTTAACATCATATTTTACCAGTTTAATAATTTCCGGTGAACTGTAGGTATAAGCTTTAACGCTTTCTTCATCGTGTCCAAGAAATTTATCCATAAGGATATCCGGAATTACTATATTGTGTTTTTTAATAAATTCATCTGTTTCATTTTTTAATTTTTCTTTATTAAAGAAAGCAAGTACAGCCATCTTTTTGCTTTTTTTAAGCCCTTTTCCTTCTGATTTATAACTGATTTCAAACATTTTTACCTCACTTACTTGTGTATTTTTGAGCTGATTCAAGTATTTTTAATTTATAATTATTACTATCCGGATTATAAATTCTTAATCCTGCGGCATTTATATGTCCCCCGCCTCCGAATTCTCCCGCAAGCTGACTGACATTTACTTCTCCTTTTGAGCGAAAACTAACTTTTAATCCTTCGGCAAGTTCAAAAAATAAAATCCCAATTTCAACACCCTGAACCGAAAGACAATAATTTACAAAACCATCCAATTCAGCCTCGGATGCTCCTGTTTCAGATAAATCTTTACGGGTAATTTCCATGTAACATATTTTATTATCTGCCGAAAGATTCATTGAATTTAAAGCGCGACCCAGCAAACGATTTTTACTCAAATTGTTTTCATCATAAATTTTATCAAGAATTAGGTGAGGTTTTACTCCCAAATCAAGTAATTCGGCAGCAATCCGGAAAGTTTTGGAACTGGTGCGGTTATACTTAAATGAACCGGTATCTGTAACAATTGCCGAGTAAATCTGAACAGCAATGTCATAATCAGGTTCAACAATTCCGGTTTGTGTTATAAAATCGTAAATTATCTCGCCCGTCGAAGTATATTCGGAATCAATTATTTGCAAGTTCTCAAACCCTTCGGGATTTTGATGATGATCGATGCAAACTTTTTCCATTGAGGAATTTTTTAAGACATTCTCCATTTTTACTGTGCGGCTTAGCTGGTTCATATCAACGACAATAATTACTCCCTTTTCCGAAAATAACTTATCGTGGTGCGATGGTTCGTATTGTTCTATTTTTTTTTCTTTATCAAGAAACTGCAAGAAATAAGGAGTCTCGCTATAATTTATTATTCTTATTGATTTATTTAATTTCTTCAAAATGTAATAGACAGCCATTTCCGAGCCGATTGCATCGGCATCGGGATTAACATGCGTTGTAATTATAAAATTGTTATTTTCTTCAAGAAGTTTTTTTAACTCGCCGAATTTCATAATAATTCCCCTAATAGAATAAAACAAATTTAACGTTTATTCTAAATAAATTAAAATTTATTATGAAAAAAAAAGGCAGCCGTTTAAAGGCTGCCAGCATAATTTATTCAACTGTCCAGGTAGTTGTATTATGGAACAATTCTTTAAGTGTTCCTTTACCATTTACTTCAGTTATATAATTAATCTGATTTTGGATTTCTTCGTCGCAGGTAGGACGCAAAACATTTCTGAACACACCTATTGGCGTAGGGTAATCAGGATTTTCCGAAAGATATGTAAGCAAATAAGAAAGAAATGGATTGTCATCAGTTTCACTATGAACAAGAATATCATTGATGGAATAATTTCCTTCATCAATATTAACAACCTGAGGTTTTGTACCGTTTAAAATAATTCCTTTATTTCTCTGGCTTCCAAAAATCATCGGTTTCCCATGTTCTAAAACTAAAACTGCATCGTCTTTTGTATCTTTGCTTGAAAGATGATCGTAAGCTCCATCGTTAAAAATATTACAATTTTGAAATATTTCAACAAATGAAGTCCCTTTATGATCAGCAGCTTTTTTTATCATTTCCTGCATATGCTTTGGATTTCTGTCTATTGAACGGGCAATAAAAGTGGCACCCGCTCCTAAAGCTAATGATAAAGGATTAAAAGGATAATCAACGCTTCCATAAGGAGAACTTTTTGTAATTTTTCCTTTTTCAGAAGTTGGCGAATATTGTCCTTTTGTTAATCCGTAAATCCTGTTATTAAACAAAAGTATTTTTAAATCAATATTTTTTCTGCAAGTATGAATAAAATGATTCCCGCCGATACTTAGTAAATCTCCGTCTCCTGCTGCCACCCACACCGAAAGATCGGGGCGGGCAATTTTTAATCCTCCGGCTATTGCAGGCGCTCTTCCATGTATGCCATGCATACCAAAAGTATCCATATAATAAGTAAACCTGCTTGAACATCCTATCCCTGAAATAATGACAATTTTTTCCTTTGGAACACCGATATCAGGAAAAGTACGCTGGACTTGAGCTAGTATTGAATAATCACCGCAGCCGGGGCACCATCTCACATCCTGATCCGAAGCAAAATCTTTTGCTGTATATTTTATTTCTGTATTTGTAGTCATTTTTTTCCTCCTGACATCGAAGATATTTTTGAATAAATCTCAACAGCTGTAAATGGCAATCCCTTAACTTTACAGAAAGATTCAACCGGAATTAGAAATTCAATTCGAAGAATTTTTGAAAGCTGCCCAAGATTCAATTCGGGTACTATGATTTTCTTAAAATTCTTAAGAATATTTCCAAGATTTTTAGGGAAAGGATTAATATGATGCAGATGAACCTGAGAAACACTCAATCCTTCTTTCTGCGCTCTGATAACTGCATCTCTTATCGCGCCGTATGTCCCGCCCCAGCCTAATACAAGAATATCACCTTTTTCTTCACCGAAAACTTCTGTTTCGGGAATATCGTTTTCTATATTCTTAACTTTCTTAGCTCTTAATTCGCACATCATATGATGATTATCGGGATCGTGGCTTACATTTCCTGTGATATTTGCTTTTTCAAGTCCGCCTATTCGGTGTTCAAGTCCGGGAGTACCTGGAACAACCCAAGGACGAGCAAGATTTTCATCACGCATATAGGGAGCAAAACCTTCTTTTTCAGTTCTGAACTTTACCGACAATTCAGGAATTGAGCTTTCATCAGGAATAAGCCAGGGTTCCGCACCGTTAGCAATATAACCATCACTCAATAAAATTACCGGAGTCATATATTTAGTTGAAATTCTGAAAGCTTCGAATGCCATTTCAAAACAATTTCCCGGTGTAGAAGCTGCAATTACAGGAATAGGAGCTTCACCGTTTCTGCCGTAAAAAGCCTGCAACAAATCCGATTGTTCAGTTTTTGTAGGCAATCCGGTACTAGGTCCGCCTCTTTGAACATTAATAATTACTAAAGGAAGTTCTGTCATAACAGCAAGTCCTAAAGCTTCAGTTTTAAGAGCCATACCCGGTCCGCTTGTTGTAGTAAGAGCCAGATACCCTCCGAAGCTTGCTCCGATTGCCGAGGTTATGCCAGCAATTTCGTCTTCCGCCTGAAATGTTTTAACACCAAAGTTTTTATAAGTGCTTAATTGATGCAATATTTCGGAAGCAGGGGTTATAGGATAAGAACCTAAAAACAACGGAACCCCGCTTTTAAGAGAAGCTGTAACACAACCAAGCGCAAGTGCTTCGTTTCCGGAAATATTTCTGTATGTTCCTTTTGGCAGGTTAGCCGGACTAACAGTATATCTTGTTTCAAATATTTCAGTATTTTCTCCGTAATAATACCCTGCATTAAGTACTTTTGTATTTGCCTCTGCCAAAGCAGGCACCTTTTTAAATTTCTTATTTATCCATTTAAGCGTGGGTTCTAAAGGTCTGTTAAACATCCAATACATCAGCCCCAAAGCAAAAAAGTTCTTGCATCGGGCAACTTCTTTTACGGTAAGAGAAGAATCGGCCAGAGCATTAGCTGTTAAGCTGCTTATCGGGATCTTAAATAACTTAAATCCGTCGAGAGAATTATCTTCCAAAGGATTAACATTATAACCGGCTGACCGGATGTTTCTTAAATCAAAAGCATCCTGATTTACAATAATTGTTGCACCGGGCAGTAAATCTTTTTGGTTCTTCTTAAGTGCGGCCGGATTCATTGCAACCAAAACATCAGGGTGGTCGCCTGGTGTGTTTGTATCCTGCGAGCTGAAACGTAATTGAAACCCGCTTACTCCGTAAAGCGTTCCGGCAGGAGCGCGAATTTCAGCAGGATAATCGGGCAGAGTTATTAAATCGTTACCAAAAAGAGCTGTGGTATCGCTGAATTGCGAACCTGTAAGCTGCATTCCATCTCCGGAATCCCCGGCAAACCGAATTGTTACTTCATCCAGCTTTTTAATTTCTTTCTTCATTATTTATGCTCGGTTTATTTTTAAATATTATTTTATATTATTCAATTTTTCAATCATTTCTTTTGCCGGAATAAATCCGGTAATTCTTTCGGTTTCCTCACCATCCGAATTAAAAATTATAATTGTAGGAACACCTGTAATTACAAACATATTTTTCAAGTTTTCTGTTTCATTAGACATTGCAGAAGTAAGGTCAATTTTAAATCTCTCGTAATCCAGTAAAATGTTTTTTACCTCCGAATCGTTGAAAGTTAATGCATCAAGCTCTTTGCACGGAATGCACCAGTCGGCATAGAAATCCAGAATTACTTTCTTTCCAGGTTTAACTTTTTCAAAATCGGCTGCACTAAATTCCTTCCAATCAAGTTTATCTTTATCAGCCGGAACAAACATATAAATTGCTGATAAAATGAATATTACTGATAACACTGTTTTTATCCATTTGTATGCGCTTATTTTATTCGCATCTTTATCAACAAACAACAAGTAAAGCGCTGATAAAATCAAATATACCGGAAGAACAAAACTTTGAATTCCTTTTGGCAATATAGGATTTAAATAGTATAATGCCATCCCCAAAAGCAGCAATCCGAATATATGCTTAACAGATTCCATCCAAATACCTGCTTTCGGAAGACTTTTTATTTTTCCTGAAAACAAAGCAAGCACCAGATAGGGCAATCCTAATCCTAACGCAAGGAAGAAGAAAAGAGTAAACCCGTAGTAAGGATCTCCTTTAGAACCTACATGTGTTACCAGAGCTAAAACTACCGGTCCGATGCAAGGAGCAGCAACAATTCCCATTGTTAGTCCCATAAAGAAAGCTCCAAACACACCCGATTTTGCTCCGCCGGCTTTTATAACTAAAAAGTCGGGTAGCTTGAATTCATAAACTCCAAACATACTTAATGATAGAATAACAAAAACAGCAGCAATTCCAATCACAACAAATGGATTTTGCAGCAGCGAGCCTAAAATTGCACCGCTTAGCGCAGTAACAACACCTATTACCGAATATGTAATTGCCATTCCTGTTAAATAAAGCAAACCTAAAATAAAAAGTTTTCCTGTCCGCCCTTCGCTCTGTCCGCCGAAATATCCAACTGTGATAGGAATAAGCGGATAAACGCAAGGAGTAAGATTCAGTGCAAGTCCCCAAAGAAAAACAGTTACAAGAATCCAAAACATTCCAGCTGATTCCAGTCCGGCAAAAAGATCGTCATTCTCGGTTTCTGCAGATGATATTTGAAAATATTTCTGATTTATTGGAGTAATTATTTCTTCGGGTTGAGCAATTAATATTTCTAAATCTGCTTCTGCTGTTGCAGGCGGTAAACAAGTCTGATTATCGCAAGCCTGATAACTGAACTGAAAAGTTATTTTTTTAAGACTATCGTTTAAAGCTTTCGGGATAATCAAATCGGCAAACACCAGAATTTCTTTTTCGAAAACAGAAACAGGCTTTTCCGAAAAAGCAAATGTTAATTTTTCGGCTTCGGGAAATCTTATATTCTGCAACGAAAAGATAGAATCGTTTTGGATACTTAATTTAGCAGGTATCAGATAATCTTCGGAAGGTTTATCCGAATTTATATGCCATTTTTCATCAATTACAGCTTTTATACAAACTTTTAGAGTGCTGTTCTGTAAAACTTTATCCTGCGAACTGATTATTTCTATATTTACTTTTTTATTTTGAAACTGCGTTTGTGAATAAAGATTTAAACCCGCAGCATAAACCAACAAAAAGAGAAAACATATTACACTATTCTTCATTTTACTTTCTCCAGCCTTGAACAATCGGGTACCTTCTTCCGTATCCGAAAGCTTTTACAGATACGCGCAAAACCGGTGCAGCCTGTTTTCTTTTGAATTCATTAAAATCAACAAGCTTTAAAACTTTTCGCACAACTTCCCTTTCACCAATTATTTGAGATATTTCTTCAATTTCTTTATTTTCTTCAAGATACATTTTTAATATTTTGTCCAACAATTCGTACGGAGGCAGCGAATCCTGATCAGTCTGATTAGGACGAAGTTCTGCTGAAGGCGCTTTATCAATAATAGCACGCGGAATAATTTCTTCATCCCGGTTAATGTACTCTGAAATTTGATAGACTTGAGTTTTATAAATATCAGCAATAATTCCTAAAGCTCCGTTCATATCTCCGTAAAGCGTTGCATAACCAACAGCCATTTCGGATTTATTTCCGGTAGTGCATAAAAGATAACCGAATTTATTTGAAAACGCCATAAGAAATAAACCTCTAATTCTCGATTGCAAATTTTCCTCTGCAACTCCAAAAGGAAGATTGCCGAAAAAAGGTTCCAATAAGTTCAGTGTTTTCTCAAAAGCCGGCTGAATCGGAATTGTATCGTAAGAAATATTTAGGTTTTTCGCTAGCTGAACAGAATCGCTTACGCTTCCCTCGGAAGAAAATTGAGAAGGCATCAGCAAAGCATGAACATTCTGGCTGCCAAGAGCTTTTACGGCAATAAAAGCAACCAAAGCAGAATCTATTCCGCCGCTAAGACCGAGAATTGCTTTTTTAAAACCTGTTTTATTGCAATATTCTTTCAATCCGTATATTAATGCGTTCAATACTTCTTCTTCAAATTTTCCTTCACACTTATCAATTTGCTTATAATCAGCTTCAGTGTCAAAAAACAATAAATCTTCTTGAAATGATTTTCCTAAAAGACAAAGTTTTCCATAATTATCAAAACACATACTGGCTCCGTCGAAAATTAAATCCGTCTGTGCTCCGGCACAGCAGGTGTAAATTATCGGCAATTTATCGTTTGCAGAAATTACAGAAAGCATTTTCATCCGCTCGGTTCTTTTTCCGAAGGCATAAGGGCTTGCCGAAATATTTATCAATATTTCAGCACCTTGCTTAATCAATTTCTGAACTGGATCAACGTAGTATCGTCTTTTATTCCAATAATCAGCATCGTTCCATATATCTTCGCAAATTGAGATGCCAATTTTTTTTCCATTAAAGATAAAAACTTTATTATCGCTGGAAGCTTCAAAATATCTTACTTCATCAAAAACATCATAATTTGGCAGCAGAGTCTTATGTTGTTCGAAGCAGATTTTCCCATGCATTGCAACTATGGCAGAGTTATGCACATCAGGACCGATATCATCAAGATTATCAGTAATACTTCCAAAAATAACAGCAGCATCTCCGGTTACAGAAGCTATTTCATCCGCAGCTTTTTTAACAGCTTCACGGAATTCCTGCTTTTCAACTAAATCCTGTGGCGGATAACCGCATACAGCAAGCTCGGGAAAAACAACAAGTTCGACCCCTGAGTTTATGCTTTTTTTGTATCCGTCAATGATTTTTTGTTTATTACCTGTAATGTCGCCAATTATAGGATTGATCTGACAAAGGGCAATTTTCATACTCTACCAGTCATCATTTTTTCATCGTGTAAAAATACCAAACAAAAACTGTACATTCAATCAAAATTTAATATTCTATTACTTTTTTGGATTATTTCAGCATTTTTATACAATCTAATGCATTCATTTACACTGAGCATATTTTAAAAATGATTTTACAACCTTTTTTAAGAAATGGCGTCTAAATTTTTGAACTCAACAATTATGAGGTGGTAAAATGAAGGACAGATTATATCGCTCAAAGGAAAAACGGGTTTTAGGAGGAGTAGCAGGAGGTTTGGGGGATTACCTGAACATTGATCCGGTAATAATAAGAATCCTGATTGTCTTCCTTACATTATTTAGCGGTGTAGGTATTTTGGTTTATATTATTATGTGGATAGTTGTTCCTGAAGAGCCTGTTGATAACGGATTTGAAACCAAAAGCAGTTCCGATGGAACAGATACTATTGAGGCAGATAATCCGGCAGAAGAAAAACAAGCAGTCAAGGGAAGAGTAGTTTTTGGGATAATTCTTATAATGATAGGATTGTTGTTTTTTGCCGAGAAATTTATTCCAGCAATCGGTTTTTGGGATATTGTTCCGCTGATTTTTATTTTATTTGGAATTTATCTTTTATGGAATTCCTTTAACAAAACATCGGGAGAAAAATTATGAAATCGGGGAATTTATTTTGGGGACTATTCCTAATTACCTTAGGAAGCCTTTATTTTTTAACCGAATACAATATCATTAATATGTCCTGGGATTTTATCTGGAATTTCTGGGCTGCAGTATTTATTTTCTGGGGACTCCAGCTTCTTACAAAAAACACTAAAATACGGATTTTTATTGACGGTATATTTGGAATAATTTTGGCCATTCTTATTTTCGGTTCTGTAAGTAATATAATTGGCGTGAACAATTGCTGCGATGATTCAAAAAGATACAGCAACAATGTTTTCAGCACTGATACAGATTCCACTTATGTATTTGCAGACTTAGAAATAAACGGAGGAGCAGGATCTTTTATTCTGAAAGATTCAACTAACAAATTGATAAAAGGAATTTCGCAAGGTGACCTAGGCTATTATTCTTTCAACGAAGAGAAACAAACCGAAAGGGTTTTTCTTAAAATAAACCAATTAGATGAAAAAATAAAACATATACGAGGTGATTTAAGAAACCGGCTTGAAATTAAATTAAACACTTCTCCCGTATGGAATATTTCTTTAAATGTAGGAGCTTCAAAAAATTATATTGATTTATCGAATTTTAAAGTTCAAAACTTTAATTTAAAATGCGGAGTATCAAAATCGGAAATTAAGCTTGGCGAGAGATTTGAAAATACTGAAATTGACGTAGAAATGGGAGTTTCTTCTTTACAGTTGCTTATTCCAAAAGAAACAGGCTGTAAAATTGAAGGCGAAATGGCGCTGGTGTTAAAAAACCTTGAAGGTTTTACAAAAAACAGCGACGGAAGTTACTATAACAAGCAATACGGTAATGCGAAAAACCGAATTATAATAAATATGAATAGCGGCGTTTCGAAGTTCAAGATAAATACTTACTGAATTATTCCGTCAGAACCGGCTGCCAGAAATGTTTTTTGATATTTACGACATCTTTTTTAATAAACTCAACATTTTCGGAGCGAAGGAGCGATTCCATCAAATCCGGATCTCCGAAATGAAGTTTTCCGGTAAGTTCACCATTTCTGTTCACTACTCTGTGGCAAGGAAGTTCACTGCTCATTCCGTTAATTGCCCAGCCCACAGTTCTTGCCGACGATTTTATTCCACAGACTTCTGCAATTGCTCCGTACGTAGTTACTTTTCCGTAAGGGATTCTTTCAACCACCGAAAAAACTTTTTTGAAAAAGTCTTTATCACTCATTAAATATATTTTCTTATTTTTTCTTCAATATCAAGTCTTTCCATCAGATGCCAATAATCATCGGTAAGCTGCATCAATCTTTCGGAAAGATTAATTATTATTTTTTTTGCAACATCCGGATGCTTTTTGAAAAGATCGTCAATTTCCGTATTTATTTCAGCTACATAGGCATCTTCTGTGGCTTTTAATGTTGCAGTGCGTGTTTGATTAAGAAACATACTCATTTCACCGAATACCGTTCCTTTCTGAGTAAATTCTGATATTTTTACATCATTCTTATAAACTCCAACTGCACCTTCTACAAGAACGAATATGCTTCCTTTAGGTTCGCCTTCCGATACAATTGTTTCACCTTTTTTGTAAAATTTCATTTTTACTCCCAGTAATTAACTTCCGGAAAATTTCAGCAGAAACGACTGTATGAAATTGTTGAGTTTTCCATCCATTACTGCCTGCACATCCGATGTTTCGGTATCTGTTCTATGGTCTTTAACCAAATTATATGGATGGAAAACATATGACCTTATCTGGCTTCCCCATTCAATTTTCATTTTGTTCATTTCAATTTCATCGTGGGCTGCTTCCTGCTTTTCAAGTTCAATTTGATAAAGCCGTGCGCGAAGCATTTTCATAGCATTGTTTCTGTTCTGAAGCTGCGATCTTTCTGTTTGGCAGGCGGCCACAGTATTTGTAGGTATATGTGTAATTCTCACAGCAGTTTCAACCTTGTTTACATTCTGTCCGCCTTTTCCGCCTGACCTGTAAGTATCAATTCTAAGGTCAGCAGGATTTATATCAATTTCAATTGAGTCATCTATTTCCGGAAGAACAAAAACCGAGGCAAAAGATGTATGTCTTCGCTTATTAGCATCAAATGGCGAAATTCTTACAAGCCTGTGAACTCCGTTTTCAGCTTTCAAGTATCCGTAAGCAAAACTTCCTTCTACTTCGAGAGTAGCGCTTTTTATTCCGGCGCCATCGCCTTCAAGCAAATCGAGCGTAGATATTTTATAATTGTTTTGTTCGCCCCATCTTAAATACATTCGCATAAGCATTTCCGCCCAATCCTGGGCTTCGGTTCCGCCTGCGCCGGCATGAATGGTAAGAATACAATTTTTATCGTCATCTTTACCGCTCAGCATCCCTTTAAGTTCAACATCTTCAATAGAATTGCGTATCGTTTCAATTTCTTTATCTATTTCCGGAATAAGAGAATCGTCGTCTTCCGTCGAAACAAGTTCAATAAATTCAACTAAATTTTTGTATTTTTTATCGAGATCAACCCATAAATCGACCCAATTTTGAAGCTGTTTCATTTCCTGCAACACAGACTGGGCGTTTTTCTGGTCATTCCAAAAATTAGGATCACCGCTTTTTGTTTTTAATTGATCTATTTTGTTTTCTTTTTCATCTACTTTAAAGATAACCTCGTAGTTTATCAATTCTATCTCTGTCAGTCTTCAAATCTTTCAAATAATCTTCGAGCATATTTCCCTCAATAAATAGTAAAATCCTGTTTAAATAATATATATCAAATTGTTTTTAAATTCCATCTTCAAACATTTGTTTATTGCCCCTTTTTATAAGTTTCTGCTATAACTCCGGCTGCGTTTTTCAAGTCGTTTTCTTCGTTTATTTCTATCCATTTTATTCTTTCATCTTTTCGGAACCAGGTCATTTGTCTTTTTGCATAACGGCGGGTGTTCCTTTTTATCAGTTCTGCCGCCCTTTCGAGTGTAATTTTATTCTCTATAAATTCAATAATTTCCTTATAGCCGACTGTGTTCAATGCGTTAAGTTTTGTATTATATCCATCGTTAAGAATTTCCTGAACTTCGTTAACCAATCCTTCGTTAATCATCTTATCTGTTCGTTCTTCTATCATTTTGTAAAGGACATCCCGCTGCCATAAAAGACCGAATTGCAAAAATTGAAAGTCCGTTTTAGGCTTTTGAATGCTATGAAAATACCAAATTGGTTTTCCGCTGATATGAAGAACTTCCAAGGCTCTCATAACCCTTTTCCAGTTTGAGGGCAGCATTTTTTGCGCACCTGCGAAATCTTTTTCTTTTAAAATATTATAAAGATATTCATTTCCGAATTTATTCCGCAAACCGTGCAGTTCGTTTCGATATTCTTCATCTTTATCAACATCATCTGATATTCCGTCAATCAGTGCTTTTATATAAAGTCCCGAACCTCCGGCAACAATAGGAATTTTATTATCTTTTAATATTTCCCTTATTTTTTCTTCGGCAGCTTTTTCGAAAATGCTGATATTAAAGTCTTCATCTGGATTATGAGAATCAATAAAATGATGTTTCACTTTTTGTAATATTTCCGACGACGGTTTTGCTGTACCGATATTCATTTTTTTATAAACTTGGCGGCTGTCTGCGGAAACAACTTCGATATTAAGTATTTCCGAAAGATAAATGCAAAGCTGTGTTTTTCCGGAACAAGTAGGACCGACAATGACAATTACTTTTCTTTCCACCCGTCTTTACCGATTAGTGGAACAAACGCAAAATTCGGCACCTCAATCAACTTGAAATCGGTTTCGCTTAGTTTTGTGTAAATCTGTAAAGTCTGCCCCTGCCTGTCGCCAACAGGAATAACCAATCTGCCGTTTACTGCCAATTGTTTTTTTAAGGCAGGCGGAACAACTGGACCTCCGGCGGTTACAATTATTCCATCGAAAGGAGCGTATTCATTCCAGCCGATAGTACCGTCGCCGCAGCGCATCATCGCTCTTACTTTTAATTCATCAAAAAGCTTTTGTGTTTTGAAGAATATTTTCTCGTTGCGTTCAATAGTGTAAACCTTCATACCCATTTCTGCCAAAATTGCAGCTTGAAAACCTGAGCCGGTTCCAATCTCCAGAACTTTTGAATCAGGAAAAAGATCAAGAGCCTGTGTCATAAAAGCTACAGTATAAGGCTGCGAAATTGTCTGCCCGTAACCGATTGGCAAAGCAGTATCAACATACGAATGATGTTTCATAACATCCGGCACAAACAAATGCCGCTGAACTTTACGAAATGCCGAAAGCACATCTTCATCGGAGATGCCTTTGTTTTTCAGTTTTTCTGCCAGTTCGTTTCGTTCGTTTTCGTACATACTATAATTTATTTTTTACGTGGTAAAGATACGAAAAAAGCAATTTTGAATTGTGAATTTTTAATTTTGATTGTTGAATTATAACAGCATATAAAATTAACCTTTATGCAAATGGTTTGTAATCCGGTTACTTTTTCTTTCATAAACAAAAACCCGGCATTTGCCGGGTAACAATAATTCTTAATTTTTAATTATTACTTCTTAATTATTTCAGCAGCATCATTTTCTTCACGGCTGTGTAACTGCCGGCTTCCAGACGATATATGTAAACGCCGGAAGCAAACTGCGAACCATCAAATTTAACTTCGTAAAATCCCGCCTCCTGGTTTTGGTTTACAAGCGTGGCTGTTTCCTGTCCGAGGATGTTGAAGATTTTTAGTGACACTGACCTCACCCCCGACCCCTCTCCTTTTAAAGGCGAGGGGAGTGAATATTTTATTGTTGTTACGGGGTTGAACGGATTCGGGTAGTTTTGTTCTAACGAAAATACATCCGG
>JAAYAN010000111.1 GCA_012719345.1 Ignavibacteria bacterium
TCTCTTGAATAATTTGATGCCGCTCTGAAATGGTAAAAGAACTACCACTTCTTAATCCTGAAATAACTTTACTCTTATCTTCCATTTTACACTTTTTTGTGTAAACCTATTTCAGGACAAGACAGTGGTCGGCGGTGCGGCCTGCCCCGGCTCCCGCCGGGGACCCCCTCCTGGTGTCACGGTTTTTGCCAACGCGAGAATAAAGTAATAACCGCATAATCCTGCATCGCACCACGAATGCAAAAACACGCGCCACCGCGACTCTGCGCCAACTGCACATACCGCCGAACGTTATGCCCAATGCTGAAAAAAAGAAATGATTGAGAATAAATTGAAAGAAAAATATATGAAAGCCACCGCACAAATAGCACATTTGGTTTTTTGCCGACACCCAAAACCCAAACAAAAAAACCAAAAGAGCTATTTTTTGCCATCGCTCAATGAATTAGCTTTGCAATCATAGATTAACTGTTAATTAATGAAAAAAATTCTACCATTTATAGAATCTGAAACCAGCGGAAAAAGCTACAAAACACATAAATACTGTTTTGATGGTATTGAAATGCCTAATCTCATTTATGATGACCATCAAGATTTGACTTTCAAAAAATATGGAGAGACAGAAAAACTAACTTCAACCAGACAACTATTTGACAAGGCAAACGAAATTCAAAAATTTTCAAAACCTATTTTTAAATATTTTCTTGACGGTTCCAGAAGGACATACAAAGTAGATGACATGGCATATGACAACCGTGTTTATCCCGTAATTGCAGGACAAATTGGTGTTGGATGTTGTAAACGAGATGATGAAGGAAATTTAAAAAACCAATTAATTGAACTGCAATTAGTACTCTCCTTGCCAGAAAATGCTTCAAAGGACAATAAAAAAGATTTATTTTTTAACAACTTGGCAACAAAACTTAATGAAAATGAATTCTTAAAAAGCCGTAACCTGAAATTTCATAAGATACTTGATTATGAAGACAAAAAGCTTCAAGAGGGAGAAAAATACGAAAATTTAGGTATTGCAAAAATCCAAGATGAAATGGTCGAGCAGGAAAAGAAAATTGTTGCCTATCTCGCTCACAAGAACTTACTAAATGAAGATGCCTTTTTATTGAAAGATGGTTCATTGGAATATAAAACAATGAAAACAGGTGATTTTAAGGACTTATCAATTATTAAAAGCAATTATAAATGTGTAGTTGGGGTTTCAAAATCTTTTAATCCGGAAAAATGCTCCGATAAAAAAGGTCAAAGTAATGCAAAGAAAATTGCAGAACTGGGTTTATATCACCGTACACCTGCATATATGTTCGAATCACAAGTTTCAAGAGGAAAAGAAGGAACTGTGAAATTTGCTATCTGGTATCTACGAATTAGAGATAAACGTTACACCTCAAGCCCGTTTGAAGGAATTATAAAAGTTGAAAAAATCCTTGTTTCTGAGGATGAACAAGAGAATGGATTGGACACGAGAGAAATTGACATGATAAGTGCAAATCTCATTAATGAAAGAAATCCGGTTTGTTATGGGAAAGACAACAGGTGGGCGAACCATTTATATCCCGTTTATCTTACCGAATCATTTATAAAAAGCAAGTATCTGAGTAATGAATATTTTATAAACCTGTTCTAATGAAAAATGTAATTGGCAAAATAGCGGCAACAGAAAAGAGTCCGACAACAATTGACGACTTTTATTTCTGGACATCAAAAGATATGATATTGAGCCCTTTCGATGTTATTAAAGTAAATCACATCAACAATTCAATAACTTTTGGTGTAATAGAAGAAATTTCACACATTACGGATACCGCAAGTTATCTCACAAGTTATATTTCGAATGACTTTGGAGACGTAAGTATTCAGCCAAATACTCAACGAATAGGAATGAACTATGTTCGAGCTAAAGTCGTTGGAAATACAGCAAATATTTATATCCCGGTCAGAGATGGTGAACCAGTTAGTTTGGCAGATGCACAAGAAATAAAACAGGCACTTGGATTAGATAAAATTAAAAATCCTTTAGTTTGTGGTTATCTGGAAATGTATGAAAGCGCTGGAGAGGATAAAAAAGTAAGTTTGCCAATTCATTTTAACTCACATTTTTTAATTGGACCTGAAGGTGCACATCTAAATATTTCAGGTATTTCCGGATTAGCATCTAAAACTTCTTATGCTATGTTTTTGCTAAAATCAATACAGCATAAATACCTGAATAAAAAGAACGAAACTAAGGACGATGTTGCATTTGTTCTCTTAAATGTAAAAGGTAAAGACCTACTGGCAATTGATGAGCCTAATGATGAATTAACCACAGCAGACTATGAAATTTATAAAAAACTTGAATTGGACGAGAATCCATTTAGTAATGTAAAATACTTTTATCCATATTCCGACAACTCAATTTCAAATACCTACGCAAGTAAGCAAGAAATTGAGTCACAAATAGAATTGGACAAGGCATATAAATTCAAATACATTTTTGAAAAGGATAAGGATAACCTTGATTTACTATTTTCAAATGTAGATGACCCAACTCAAACAATGGATTCCATTATAAATTACATAATCTCTGAACAAGGTAATTTTGGAAACATAAGAAACTGGGAACAGTTTAGAAATGAAGTTGACGAACATTGCAAACCTGGTTCTTCTAAAGATAAAGAGATAACAGTTTCAAGCTGGAGAAAATTTAAACGAATAGTAAACAAATCAACTAAAAATAATCCAATTTTCGCCTCAAGGGCATCAGAACAAGTTAGAGAAGTAAGAATGCAAGATGCCATAAAATCAATTCGAAAAAATGATGTATTCGTTGTTGATATTGCAAAACTTGATGAAGGATTACAGAGCTTCGTTTTTGGTGATGTCATGAGGGCTGTTTATGACCTTCAATTAGGGCAGTTTGAGGATGTGGAGGAAAAAGATATTCCTTCAAAAATTATCATCTTTATTGATGAATTAAACAAATATGCTTCAAGTGATATTCCTAAAAATTCCCCAATTTTAAGACAATTAATTGATATTGCTGAAAGAGGGCGTTCTCTGGGAATTGTTCTTTTTTCAGCAGAACAATTTAAAAGTGCCATCCACGACAGGGTAAAGGGAAATTGTGCAACACATGCTTATGGTCGAACAAATGCCATTGAAATCTCGAAAAATGATTACCGGTTTGTTCCACCAGTTTACAAAAATATGATGACAAGATTAAAACAAGGAGAGTACATAATTCAAAACCCAATTTTCAGGTCTTTGTTAAATGTTAAATTCCCTAAACCATTATACAAACAGTTCAAATAGGTATGCCAGAAATTAGAATTGGAAAAACAGTTATTGAAACTTTGACATCCGGCATGTACGAGGATGCAAGGTTTGTTTATAGAGAGTATATCCAAAATGCTGCTGACCAAATTGATAAAGCAGTTGAACTTGGTATTTTAGAAAATAGAAATGAAGGAAAAATTCATCTTTCTATTGATGCCAAAGAGAAAAGGATAATAATTGAAGATAATGCAACTGGAATTAAGTCAGATGAATTCTTCTCAATTTTAGCAAATATTGCACTTTCAACAAAAGACAGGACAAAGGATAAGGGTTTTAGAGGAATTGGAAGACTTGGAGGTTTGGGTTATTGCAGAAAACTGATTTTCGAAACAACCTATAAGGGCGAAAATGTTAAAAGTATCATGACTTGGGATGCAGATAATCTGCAACAGAAACTGAATGACCACAAACTTGATTTAGATGCAGCGTCTGTCGTTAATTCTGTTATTAAGACCGATTATGAAACTATTGATAAAGATGAACATTTTTTTAAAGTAATTCTTGAGAATGTTAGTAATTCTGATTTACTATGCAAGAATAATATAGTTGAGTATCTGTCAATGGTTGCTCCTGTACCTTATCAACCTCATTTTATTTTCAAGAATAAAATTTATGATGAATTAAAAAATGAAGGTTTGTCAATTGACGAATATTATATCTTCATAAATACTGACAGACTATTTAAAGCTTATTCCACAACTTTTTATGATTTAAAAGGCACACAAAAATATTCTTATGACGATGTGTTTGATATCGCCTCTTTTAAAATCTCGAATTCAGAGAATGAAATTATAGCCTGGGGTTGGGTTGGGTTATCGAAATTTGATAAGCAAATCCCTGCAAGGGGAAATATCGCAAGAGGAATTAGATTACGTAAAGGAAATATTCAGATTGGTTCTGAAAACACTTTAGTAAAACTACATAAAGAACAAAGAGGGAATTTTTATTTTATAGGTGAGGTTCATGGTTTTCACCACGAATTGATTCCAAACTCACGAAGAGATTATTTTAATGAAAATTCAACATCAAAGCTACTCGACAAAAAGTTGAAAGAAATCTTCCACGGTAAGTTTTACAAGCTTTATCATGATGCCAATAAATTAAAAAATGCGGTAAAGAAAATTGATAATTACAGGGAGTTACAAGAAGATTATAAAGAAAAAGTAAACAACGGAAACTTTTCAAGCAAACAGCAGGAAAATATTTTGAAAGAAAGCCTTGAGAAAGCACGGACAGAAGCAGCCAATAAAAGCAAAGAGCTCAATAGATTTAAAGAAAAGGCAGAAACTGATACGACTTTAAGCAAAATCTATGAGAAAATAGTAAAAGATGAAACACATAATAATGTTGAAGATACACCTCAAATAGAGACCAATAACGGCAAAACAAAATATCGAACTCAAAAACTTAGCAGACTAGACAGAAAACAAGAAAAAGTAGTAAGAAGAATTTTTGAGATTATTGACTTAATGTTGCCCGACTTAAAAGATAGAGGCGAAGAATTAAAACAAAAAATTGAAGAAGAATTTAAGTAATGGGCAAAAGAAATATTCTATTATTAGAGCCAAATTATAGAAATAAATATCCACCAATTGGGTTGATGAAATTGGCGACTTATCACCGAAAATTGGGTGATAATGTGGTTTTCTACAAAGGAGATTTAAAGCAATTCGTCTTAGAAGATATTTGCTGTCAACTTATTGATAAAATTTCGAGGATTGACCATTCAATAAATTGGAATGATTACAGTAGCGAAATTATCCAGTTTATACAAAAAGGAATCAGATCCATAAAATTTAGCTTAATAGATAAATCTCAATTCACCATCGCTCTTGATAATTGGTTTGAGCATTATAAAAACCAATATAGAAAAGGGGAATATTATAAAAATCCAAAATGGGATAGAGTTTGTGTCACGAGTTTATTCACTTTTCATTGGGACATTACTATTGAAACAATCGAATTCGCAAAAAAAATAGTAAAGGATGTAAATGAGGTTAAAGTTGGTGGAGTACTTGCAACTGTATTGGCAAATGAGGTTGAACAAGAAACAGGTATAACTCCTCACAAAGGACTTTTAGACAAAGCTGGTGCTCTTGATAATAATGACATTGTAATTGACAATTTACCTCTTGACTATTCTATTTTGGAAGAAATAGAATATAAATACCCGGAAAACAATGCTTATTACGGCTACATGACAAGAGGATGTATTCGTAAATGTTCTTTTTGTGCAGTCCCAAAACTTGAGCCAGTATTTCAGGAGTTTATATCATTAAAAAAACAATTGAAAGAAGTTTCAAAAACTTATGGTGCTAAAAGAAATCTATTGTTATTGGACAATAATGTTCTTGCATCTGATTGTTTCCCTAAAATTATCCAAGAAATCAAAGAAAGCGGATACTCAAAAGATTCAAAATATATTGAACCAAACCAGTTAGACATAGCAATTAAAAACCTAAAATCTGGCAAAAACGACAGGGCATTTATCAGAAAATCACACAGTTTGTTGCAACAACTACTTCAAAGATTGAATGGAGAAAACCAACAAAACCTTTATAACTTAATGGAAACTCTGTCATTATTATCAGTAAATACAGCGACAAAACAAAACATATTAACAATCTATCCTGCCATAAAAGAACTTTACGAAAAACATAGAAATAAAACTCCCAAGCAACGTTATGTTGACTTTAATCAAGGTGTTGATGCAAGATTATTGGTTAAAGATGAAATGAAAATGAAATTGTTAAGTGAAATTCCGATTAATCCTTTGAGAATTGCATTTGACAGTATGAAATATGAAAAAATTTATGTGAAAGCTGTTGAACTTGCGGCAAAATACGGGATAAGTCATTTATCAAATTACTTGCTTTATAATGAAAAGGATAAACCAGTTGAACTTTATCAGAGGCTGAAAATAAACGTTGATTTATGTGAATCCCTGGGAATCAATATTTATTCATTTCCAATGAAATTTCATCCAATTAACGGTAAGGAATGGTATGCAAATAGAAACTACATTGGAGAACACTGGAACAGAAAATATATCAGAGCAATACAGACAATTTTAAATGCAACGAAAGGGAAAATAGGGAAAGGAAAATCGTTTTTCTACGAAGCGTTTGGGCATGATGAGGTCGAGTATCATAAACTACTTTATATGCCGGAGACCTATATTCTTTTCAGATTCTTTTTTAAAGATATCGGTTATACAGAAAGGTGGTGGAATGAGTTTAATAATTTCTCTACAATTGATTTGAATACTGTTAAAACAATAATAGAGAAGAATGATTTTACTGACATTGATAAATTAAATTGTTCAAAGCCAATAAAAGACTTTTTACGAAATCATTACCTGATAAGTAGAGAAGAAATTAAGAATCCAAACTCAAAAATATATAAGGAAAAATTGAAATATGATTTAAACAAAAAAAGATAATGCCAGCCCAAAAGCCATACACATTTGCAATTCGCTCAAGCCAGCCCTCTGACCAAAAATTGCAAAAGAGTATGTCTTGCCAACGCACTGACAGACAGCCTGAAAACAAAGCACATGGGCATAACAATGTGTATAAATCATTGGGCAGCAAGTGGTTAAAATGAAAGTAAGTACATTTAATAAACATATTAGCGGTCTGACAGTGAAGTGTTTCGAAATGCCCAACGCTTCATACACGAGACCGTTAGAGGTAATAAGGGCTTTGTTAAAAGCTATAAGTTAAAAGCTTAGGATCAATAACTTCAATACATAATTTAAGTACTGCCTGTTAGGAATCAGTTGCTCTTTATAGGGATAAAAAATAAAA
>JAAYAN010000112.1 GCA_012719345.1 Ignavibacteria bacterium
AAAATTGACGCGATAGGAGAACAAGGCCACTGGGATATGGTTAGTCCTAAAAATGAAGAAATTGTTTGTTTTTTTGAAGATGTGAAGAAAATCGGATTAAAAGCAATGATTACAGAGCTGGATATAAATGTGCTGCCGAATCCGTGGAATTTTACCGGAGCAGATGTTAGTGTAAACTTTGCAGCAAGACCTGATGCAAATCCTTACACAGAAGGATTGCCGGATAGTGTTGAAACCAAGCATGCAGAAAAATATGCAGAGGTTTTCAGCATATTCCTTGAATATCAAGATATTCTGGACAGAGTAACCTTTTGGGGAGTACACGATGGACATTCCTGGAAAAATAATTTCCCGGTAAGAGGAAGAACAGATTACCCGTTATTGTTTGACAGGCAATACCAGCCTAAAAAAGCTTTTTATTCAATTATAGATTTAGTTAAATAATAATTTTTGTTTTATCTCAAAGATGCCGGGAGAAATCCTGCGCATCTTTGAAAATATTTTTTCCAATCATCAGCTTTTCCACTTAATTGTACACCCGATCGAAAATGTTTCAGGCATCGAAATTTCCTTTCCTTGCAGCATTTCGGAAATTGCTTCTTCGAGATAACGGGTTTTCACTTGTTCAGCGTCCTGCCAATTATCATCAATTTTTCCGTGATAACGTAATTTCTTATCCACATCGAAAAGAAATACCTCGGGGGTGTGAGTTGCGCCAAAAAATTTTGCAACCGATTGGTCTTCATCGCGCAAATACAAAAAATTAAAATTCTTCTCCCTGCTTCTTGTAATCATATTTTCGAGACTGTCTTCGGGGTATTTTTCGGAATCATTTGAATTTACAGCTGCAATTGCAATGTCGTTGTAATATTTTTTCTGTAAATCAATTATCCTGTTTTCATAAGCTTGAACATAAGGGCAATGATTGCAAGTAAAAATAATGACTAATCCCTTTTTTATAAGATTTTTTAGCGTGTAGATTTTTCCGTCAGTAGCCGGTAAAATACAATCGGGCATTTCCGAACCGATAATTAATTTATCTGTTGCCATATTTTTCCTGAATAAATTAGTTTATAATTTCTTAATTTTAAAAAGAATACTAAAAAATATGCTGAACTTTTTAAAGTTAATAATTTTTAATGAGAAGGTGATAAGTGAAGAATGTTTTACAAATCAACGAGATCTACAGCAGATACGATACTTATTCCGAAAAGAGTTTATCAGGCAGAATTATTAAAGTCGAAAATATTATGCCGTTACTAAAAGGTTTTTCGGCAAAACACCTTTTTGAAGTAAAAGTAATTGGAAATTCAGTTAAAGGCAAGCCTGTTCATTCAATAAAATTCGGAAACGGAAAAACGAAGGTGCTGATGTGGACGCAAATGCATGGTGACGAACCGACGGCAACTAAAGCTGTTTTCGATCTTCTAAATTTTCTATCTGCTGCCGACGATTTTGAAAATTTGCGGAAAACAATATCTAAAAACCTTACAGTCCAGATAATCCCGATGCTTAATCCAGATGGCGCCGAAATTTTTACCCGCGAAAACGCACTGAATATTGATATAAACAGAGATGCAAAAAGATTGCAGTCACCCGAAGCCAAAATATTATGGGATATCCGTGAAAAATTCAACCCGGATTTCGGGTTTAATCTGCACGATCAAAATAACCGATATTCGGCCGGAAAAACTTTTAAAAGCGCAGTTATTTCGATGCTTGCTCCTCCGTATAATAAAAAAAAAACAGTTGATAAAACCCGAAAAAAAGCCATGCAGATAATTGTTGATATCCGAAGAGAGTTGAAAAAATTTGTGCCTGGACATATTGCAAGATATAATGACGATTTTGAACCCAGAGCCTTCGGCGATAATTTTATGCGACGTGGAACAAGTACAATTTTAATTGAATCGGGTGGATGGAAAGATGATGATGATAAGGAATTTGTCAGGAAAATAAATTTTCTGGCATTTATCACAGCTTTAACTTCAATTGCTTCTAAAAATTACAAAGAAACCAGATTTAAAGAATACTATAGAATACCGGAGAATGAAAAAATTCTGTTTGATGTGCTTCTCCGCAATCTTATAAGGAAAATTAACGGCTGCGAGCATATTGTTGATATTGGAATAAACCGGACCGAGCAAGTTGATGAAAAAGGCAGAATCTTTTATAAAGGTACAATTGGTGATTTAGGAGATTTATCCACGTTTTTCGGATATGAAGAATATGACCTTGAAGGATTCGAAATAAAAAAAGCTGAATATTATTCGGAAAAATTTAAGAATATTGAAAACATTGAAATAAAGAAAGTTGATCAAGAATTACAAGATGGGAAAATAATCATTCTCGTGAATGAGAAAATTCCCCGCGACCGTCCTTTTGAATTACCTTTTTTAGTAATTAACGAAAATGATAACTACGACAATTTAATAAAAACCGATTGTCCTGCGTTCTTTTCCTTATACAAGGACAATAAAAATCATTATTCCGTTGTGAATGGTTTCTTCCGCGATAATTATGTTACATCTTCGCAAAAAACTTATGGAATTGTATTGAAACTTTAAGAACTTAAGTAATTATTTCCTTAAAGTTTAGTAACTTAAGTTTACATTTATAATTCATTATAGAAATAAATTTTGATATAAATAAAAGTAAGGAGATTATTTTGAATAAGCGGTTATTTTTATTTTGTTTGATTTTTCCCTTAAGTATCTACGGGCAAAACGTAGTAATTAACGAAGTAATGTCATCCAATAAACTAACAATTCTTGATAGTTATGGCACAGCTTCGGATTGGATTGAGTTATATAATTCTAGTGGCAATGTTATCGATTTATCAGGCTGGTATGTAAGCGACGATTCAACACGAATTAAAAAATGGCGTTTCGGTCCAACTCAGATTCAACCCGGCGGGTATTTACTTATTTTTGCATCCGATAAAGATACGCAGCATACTGAAATTCATACAAATTTTAAAATCAGCGCTACCGGTGAAAATATAGTTTTAAGCGATTCAAACGGAATAATTGTCGATTTCATTAGTCTTCCGGAACTTACAACCGATATTTCTTTCGGAAGAATTACTGATGGCAATTCGGTTTGGATAAAACAATATCCTTCTCCCGGAACGGAAAATACAGGCAGTCAATTTTCAGGAGTTGCTGATCCGGTAGAACTTTCTTTATCAGCCGGATTTTATCCATCAGAAATTTCAGTTACACTTTCTGCCGGAGATAGTAAAATTTATTATACTACCGATGGCAGCGACCCGGATTCTACTGATACGGAATATACTGACCCGATAAATATTTCTGAAACAACTGTTCTGAAAACAATAAGTTATAAAAAAGACTGCATCCCGAGTAAAATTAAAGTTAACACTTATTTTATAAATGAAACAACCGATCTTCCGGTAATTTCGCTTACTAGCGATCCTTATAATCTTTTTGATTACAATTACGGAATTTATACCGATGGACCCGGCTGGACAGCGCCTGATCCGCATGTGGGAGCAAATTATTGGATGGATTGGGAACGCCCGGCGCACGTTGAGTTTTTTGATGATAACAATACTTTGGGCTTTTCGGAAGATTGTGGAATCGCTATTTACGGCGCTTGGTCGAGGGCTCATCCGCAAAAGTCTTTTTCTGTGAAATTCAAAAGCGATTACGGTGTTAATAAAATTGATTATCAGCTTTTTCCTGATCTCGATTTATCAACTTTCAAATCATTTGTGCTTCGGAATTCGGGAAATGATTTCTATTATGTGCATTTTCGCGATGCAATGATGCAAACTTTAATTCAGGATCTTGACATTGATTATCTCGAATACCGTCCGACAGCATCTTTTGTTAACGGTGAATACTGGGGAATTTATAATATCCGCGAAAAAATAAATGAACATTATATTGCAAACAGACACGGAGTTGATCCGGATAATATTGATATGCTGGAAGCAAATAAAGAAGTTGTTCATGGAGATACAGTTCATTACCAGCAAATTCTTGACTATATATCCACGAATGATATGACTACCGAAGAAGCATATAATTTTTTAGATAGCAGAATTGATCTGAAAGAATGTATTTTATATTTTGCCGCTCAGTCATACTACAACAATCGGGATTGGCCGGCAAATAATATTAAATTCTGGCGAGAGAAAACAGAAACCGGCAAATGGAGATGGATACTATACGATTTGGATTTCGGTTTTAATCTTTATGAATTTAATGGACAAGCTCTTGACGATATTGCTTATATATTTTCTACAACACAAACGGGGACAACAAACCCTCAATGGGCAACATTGCTTCAAAGAAAACTTATTGAAAATCCGAAAATCAGGAATATGTTTATCAATCAGGTTGCAGATCTTTTAAATACCAATTTTAAAGGCAGCAGAGTTGTAGAAATAATTGATGAAATGAAATCACACATTGCAAATGAAATTTCAAGACACCGAACACGTTGGAGTATCAGCGGAGAAAACACTGACAGGATGATAAAATTTGCCAACGAAAGACCAGATTATCTAAGAGGTTTTGTAAGGAATTATTTCAATTGCGGTAGTAACGGGAATATTATTGTAAACGCTACAAAAGGCGGACAGATTCAGCTGAATACTCTAAAACTTAATACAGACGATTTCCCTTGGACAGGTACATATTTTCAAGGAAATGCAATTCATTTAAAAGCCGTTCCTGCTCCAGGTTATAAGTTTGATGGATGGACCGGTGCGGTAAATTCAACTGATTCCGAAATTCCTCTAAATGTTACAGCTAATTCATCAATAACAGCAAGTTTTTCAGTGGACAGCAACAATACAAAAGGAGTTGTGATTACCGAAATAAACTATAATTCCGCCGATGAATTTAACTCAGGCGACTGGGTTGAAATATACAATAGAACAACTGAAAGTATCGATATCAGCGGCTGGATTTATTCCGACAGCGATGATGAGCATCGTTTTGAAATTCCTCAAGGAACAATACTTCCCTCGCAAGGATTTCTGGTCATTGTTGAAGACAGCAG
The DNA here is from genome assembly GCA_012719345.1 of Ignavibacteria bacterium. Lineage (GTDB taxonomy): Bacteria > Bacteroidota > Ignavibacteria > Ignavibacteriales > Melioribacteraceae > JAAYAN01. The sequence goes on from JAAYAN010000112.1 coordinate 5,035, forward strand.
CTTATTCTCAACCCAATTTCCTGATGTTACAAACTTTATCGGCGAAACCGGTTTTAGTCTTAGCGGATCGGGAGAATATATGAAGCTGATGGATTCGGTAGGAGTAATTGTTGATTCACTTACTTACGACGATCAGGAGCCGTGGCCTTTAGCAGCTGACGGACTCGGGTCGTCTCTTGAATTGAAAGACCCTTTAATTGATAATTCAATCGGTTCAAACTGGCTAGCTTCTGTAAGTCATGGAACACCGGGAAAAGTGAATTCATCGTATGTTTCCGTTGATGAGCAGGAACTTTCGATTTTACCTTCCGATTTCACATTATCTCAAAACTACCCGAATCCATTTAATCCGGTAACTACAATTAAATACGCTATCCCAACCCCTCCTGCTTCCTCCCCTTTAGTAAAGGGGAGGATTGAGGTGGGGTTTGTAACTTTAAAAGTTTACAACCTTCTCGGGCAGGAAATAGCAACATTGGTCAATGAAGTTAAACCTGCCGGAAATTATGAAGTAAAATTTGATGCAGGAAATCTTGCTTCGGGAGTATATTTGTACCGTTTGCAGGCAGGTGAGTTTTCTGCAGTTAAAAAACTTATACTTATGAAATAAGAAAACAAATTGAGTGTGGGAAATTTCTTGTTCTCACACTCAGTTTTTTGAATCGTCTATGGGCTGTAATTTAAAATACTGTTGAATATTTAGAAGAAAAGGATATATTTACTCTTAAAAAAAGAAAATTCTTATTAAGAGGTTTTCTATGTTTAAGAAAAAATACCAAAGAATCTTTTTCATAATGTTTTATCTTTCATATTTTGCTTACCCTGCTTTTAGTCAAGCGCAAATGCAATTTAATATTACTGAGGATATTAAAACGGAGTTTGCAACATATCATCCTTTCCCCGCAGTTTTTAACCCTCAAATCTCCTTATTTACCATTAAACCTGATTTAAGTGATGTTCAATATTTACCTCCGATTAGTCCTGAAGATTTGAATATGCTGAAAAATAATCACTTTACAGTTCGTAAAAGCGAGTTTACACAAATTTATGATGTTTATAATGCCGCAACGCTTGGGAGTTACCCTGTTTTTATTACTTCTGATGCAGTTTTACACGCCTATCATGTTTTATACGACCGTTTTTTAATGAAGACAGAGAGTAATAAATTTTATTCTTCACTGAATGAATTATCAGATTCGCTTTTAAACAAGACGTATTATCTATACAAAAATGAAGAGACTTTAGATATAAAAGAAGCATTATTCAGGAACCTTGCTTTTTTTTCTGTTGCAAAAAAACTTTTATCAGTGGATAGTATTGCTGTATACGATGAAGTAAAAGATTTAGTAAATGAAGAAATCCAGCTTATTAATCAGCATAAGGGATTTAGTTATTCGCCGATTTTGGGAAACTTTTCGCAGCTTGATTACAGCCAGTTTCAGATTCGCGGGCACTATACAAAGTCGGATACATTATCGGCATACTTTAAAACAATGATGTGGTATGGATGGACTATTTTTACAATGGAGCCTGATTTGTTCGGTAACCTTTCTTTAACTCATACGCTGCAAGCTTTGCTCAATGTTAAGATAATTTATTCGGATGAAGAACTATTAAACTTGTGGAAAGCTGTTTATGAGCCGACTGTTTTTTTTGCAGGAAAAACTGATGATCCTAATCTTAAGGATTATAAGAAAATAGCTGATGAAATATACGGAGAAAATTTTGTCGAATTATCTCCGCAAAGCATTGCTAACACTGAATTGTTGAATAGTTTTATAGAAAAAGCAAAAATGCTGGCCGAACCGAAAATCCCGAATTATATTTACGGAAGCACAGGTGTATATAAAGGTTTCAGATTTATGGGACAAAGATTTATTCCCGATTCGTATATGTTTTCTGGATTAGTATCTCCATCAGCTGGCAGCCGGTTTTTCCCAAAAGGACTTGATTTAATGTATGTGTTGGGTTCCGAAAGAGCTTATTCAATTTTAGATTCTGTATATAACGAAACTGAAAATGCTGCTTACGTTTCTAAACTAAACCAATTCAGAACGGAATTTAATAATAAATCCGGCGAGGAATGGGTTCAGAATTTATATTGGAATTGGCTTTATTGTTTAATGCCGCTGCTTTATGAGAAAAATTCGGGTTATCCTTATTTTATGCAGAACGTTGCCTGGATGGATAAAGAGCTTTTAACAGCCTTAGCTTCTTGGGCAGAATTACGGCACGATACTATTCTTTACGGCAAACAAAGCAGTACGCCTAGAACCAGTCTGCCCGAAACAGCTCCGGGATATATTGAGCCTAATCCTTATTTATATGCCCGTCTGGCAAGTCTTGTAAAATATACAAAAGACGGATTGCAGAGTTTTAATTTGATGGATGAAGATTTTTTGAAATCGACTCAGTTGTTGGAAGATTATTTATTGTTCTTAAGAGATGCATCAATAAAGGAATTGGAAGAAATTCCGCTTTCGGAACAGGATTATAAAAATATTTTAAGCTTCGGTTCAATACTAAGCCAGTTAGTTAATGATCCGGACGATAAGACAGGTAAAGATAAAATGCCTGTTGTTGCAGACGTTCATACCGATCAAAATACTAACAGATGTCTTGAAGAAGCTGTAGGATATCCGCTGGAAATACTTGTTATTGTAAATGAAGGAGGAGTTAAAAGACTTGCCAGAGGCGCCGTATTTTCGTATTATGAATTTACACAGCCTATTGAAAACAGGCTTACCGATGAAGCCTGGTTCGAAATGTTGAACAATACTCCTCCTGATTTGCCCGATTGGTTTGAAAGTTTTATGGACTTAAATGCTTCTCAGCCTGCATATTTGCAGGATGAAGTTCCTAATCTTTTTGGAAACAAATTTAATTATACAGTATCAGTTGATCCTAATTTAAGCAGTATTCCTGAAATTTTTGCATTATCCCAAAACTATCCGAATCCGTTTAATCCATCTACAATAATTAGGTATTCCCTGCCTGCCGGCAGGCAGGAATTACCAATGAACAATATGGTAACTCTTAAAATTTATAATATGCTCGGTCAGGAAGTATCAACACTTGTAAACAAAGAACAACCAGCCGGAAATTATGAAGTTAAATTTGATGCCGGAAATCTTGCTTCGGGAGTATATTTGTATCGCTTGCAGGCAGGTGAATTTTCTTCAGTTAAAAAACTTGTACTTTTGAAATAGAATTAGTTTTATTTAAGAATAAATAGAGAGTTATATGAACAAAAATGTGCTTTTAAGGAAGTTTTTAATATTATCGGTTATTTTAATTTTAACAGGAACAATCAATTTATTTTCTGAAACGCAGAAAAATATTCACGCCTGGGAAATGGTAGAAATAGAACTATTAGCAGAAAAAGAATATGAAAATCCATACAAAGATGTAATTTGCTGGGTTAATTTAAAAGGACCTGATTTTAATAAGCGCATTTACGGCTTTTGGGATGGAGGAAAATCTTTCAAAGTAAGAATTGTTGCAGAAAAATCAGGAGTTTGGAATTGGGAAAGCGGATCGAATCAGGCAGATGACAAAGGATTAAACAGAAAAAACGGTACATTTGAAGCAGTTGATTGGACGGAACAGGAAAAAGCGGATAATCCGAATCGCAGAGGGTTTATACGTCCTACATCAAACGGACGGGCTTTGCAATATGCCGACGGAACACCTTATTTTATGGTGGGAGATACTTGGCTGGCGGGTGCAACCTGGCGTTTGCCTTTCCGGAATGCGGCAACGAACGACGATTATATTCCGTCTCCGGGAATCGGGTTTGAAGATGCGGTAAATTACAGAAAAACTCAGGGATTTAATTCTGTAAGTATGATTGCCTGTTTTCCTAATTGGGAATCGGATTACAATCCAAGCACTTATGCAGATGAAAATGGAATTTATCCTCGTAATGCTTGGGAAAAGTTTGAATATCTTACAAAAGACGGAAAAATGACCTCGAAAGATATGCGC
>JAAYAN010000280.1 GCA_012719345.1 Ignavibacteria bacterium
CATGTCGCCCTTGCGGGTGGAGATCCATCCGCTGCCCACGGTAAGTCCTCTTTCATTCATCAGTTTCTGACTGGCCACCCGTTTCCCTGCGGAAGCGCCGTACCATGCTTGTCCGGCTGCCAGGTCAATCTTGTTGTATTTGGCCAGATCTTCATCGGTGCGGATAATCCCTTCGCTCACAAAACCGAAGACTTCACCCCATTCCTGACCTTCCTGATAACCACCAACCCAGATCAGTTTTTTTGATTTGGGATCGTAAATCTGCTGTCCTCCCTGCCGGTTATTTTCATTGCCGTTGAAGGGGAGTTTAAGCACGGTATTCTTAATCCAGGAGGCATTCATGCCGATTTCCCACTTCATATCCTTTTTCTGCACGGCCTTAATAGTGGTTTCCAATTCCACCCCCCGGTTACGCATGCTTCCGTTGTTGGTGCGGATGCTGGAAATTCCGGAGGAGGTAGGAAGAATCACACTGGCAATCTTGTCATCCGTAATCCTGTTGTAAAAAGAGAGAGAGGCATAAATCCGGTTGTCAAGGAAACCCATGTCGGTACCCACTTCAATGGTGTTCGATTTTTCCCACAGGAGGGTGGGGTTGGCCAAGCCCGTCTGGAGGAACCCAATCGCCCCGTTATAGGCAGTCTGGGATCCGTAAGAACCCTGGAGCTCATAAATTCCGATTCCGCCGACATTACCGTTCTTACCCCAGCTCCCTCTCAGCTTCAGGTAGGAGAGCCAGTTTTCAGTGGGTTTCATAAACCCTTCCTTGTGCATCAGCCAACCCAGAGAGAAGGCCGGGAAGGTTCCGTACCGGTTATCGCCTAACAAGCGGGAATAGCCGTCCCTTCTAACGGTCAGAGTCAGCAGGTACTTTTCATCATAGTTGTAGTTGACGCGGCCAAATCCCGAGAAGATTCTTTCATTGCTGTGCCACGAATCGGTGCTTCTGGTTTGCTGTTCGGTATTGTTCTTGGTCAGCCCCAGATCCTGGAAGTCATCGGTCGGAGCCAGGGAACCTGCAGCACTCAACCCCTTGTTGAAAGCATCGTAAAACTCACCACCCACCATCGCATTGATGTTGTGCTTGTCCAGGTATTTGCTCTCGTAGTTGGCAATGGCGTTATAGGTCTGGCGAATGGTCCGGTCAAACTGAGCCGAAGAATTCCGGGTCCGGTTCCAACCGGTATTGGGGTTAGTATAACTCATGATGCCGGTCCTGAAATCCTTGTTGAAGGCTTCCAGAAACGACTCGTCATACATCAGAATGGCGCTTAACCTGACATAAAGCCCTTTCATGATGTCGGCCCTGAAAGCCTGATTGAGGGTGAACTTGTCAGACTGGTTGTCGCGTTTGTATTTGTCAATATTGAAGGCAGGGTTTCCGTCACTGGCATCGCGGCCCAGAATCCACTCGCCGTTTTCGTTGGTTTCCCTCAATGTGGGAGGTGCCGAGAGCATACGGGCCCAGTAGTTGGTTTCGCCATTTTGCAGGGACTGATCCCTCCATTTAGCCCGGGCATACTGAATGCCGCTTTCAGAAGTGATGTAGTCGTTGATTTTATAATCCCCGTTAAAGG
>JAAYAN010000113.1 GCA_012719345.1 Ignavibacteria bacterium
ATTTTTTATATTATTGCAACGTTTAATTTACAGAAACCAAGTAATAGCAAAGAAATTAAGTAATTATATTTATAATTATACAGGAAGTCTCGTGTTTAAAAATCTTGTATGTATTCTTTTGGCTTGTTTATTTTTTATTTCCTGTAACAATGAAGAACAGACGAAAAATAGTATACCATTAATTACTATAGATTCCACAAAAACAGATTTTGAAATTAAAATAACTAAATGGCAGTTATTAGGACCATTTCCAGACGATAATAAGAGATTTACACAAAGCGATATTTCAACAGAGAATCCCGGGCTTTACTGTGATTATTTGAAGGATTTTGGATTGGCTGAAGGAAATATTAAAGTAACTGACATTATTTCAATTACTCGAAGTATATCTGATCATAAAGAAAATCTAACTGAAGAGTTTACCAATAAAATTGTGGAAGATGAAAGTAAGTACATATTTTTTAATAATTATTTTAAAAGTACTGATAAATCAACTGTTTATGCCTTTTGTGAAATATTCAGCGCTAAAGAGCAGGATGTTTTATTTGATATGGGCAGTGATGATGGAATGAAAGTCTGGCTGAATAATCAATTAATACTAAATAAAGCAATATTTGGCTGGATCAGAGATTATAAGTATATGGTTGTCGGGCATTTAAAAAAAGGCAGGAATTTATTTTATGTAAAAGTATACAATAGTGTATTGGACTGGGGCTTATATGTTAACATATATAGTCTGACAGCTGCAAAAAAAATACTAAAAACAAATAATTCTCTCAGTCTTCTTGATAACTTACTCTATAACATTGGAGATACACTTAGTATAAATACTTCTTTGTTTACGCATTTTGATAAAAACGCAGTTCTAACTATAAATGATTATAAAGGAGAAGAAATATTCAATAAAAGAATTCATGGTGAAGATATTTCTTTAATTGATCTTTCTCAATATCCCAAAGGAGCTTATCAATTAAAAGTTAATGCGACAGGTACCAATTATAAACAAAATTTCTATTATGGTAATGATATAGATTCTTTATACCCTGGATTTTTAAAAAGAAGTGAAAAGATTTATGATGAAAAAGCCAGAATTAATTTGGAAGCGCTGTTAACGCGATATAAACATTTAATTGATTCTGAAAATAAAAAGTTACAAGACCAAATCTGGCAAAGAAAAATAATATTTGTTATTAAAGAACTTGAAGATGTACTTTATAAATTGGAAAATAATGAAGAATCTTTTAAGAATACATTAGGTAAACATCTTAGGGGATTTCGTAGTACGATAGATAATCAAAACCAGTACTACAAATTATATATTCCTGATAATTACCGAAATGGAAAAAATCCGTTACCGGTAGTTGTATTTGTTCCTTTTAGAACAGATCCTACTCGGGCATTTTTGAAAAGTTTTCATGTTGCAAATATGAATGTTGAAGATGAACAAATAAAAGCCGCGGAGAAATATGGATATATTTTGCTGTGGATTAATGCACGAGGTTATGTATTTGGAAACCCTATAGAACAAGCTGACTTTTTTGAAGTTTTAGATGAAGTTAAGAAAGATTACAATATAGACGAGAATAAAATTTACCTGACTGGAACGTGTTCTGGCGGATTGTCTTCATTAACATTCGGAATGCGTTATCCATCAAAATTCGCTGCAATCGGTGTATTTTCGCCTATTACTATACAAAGTGGAGTTGCACAGTCATTCCTCGATGTTAAATATGATTCTGAAGTATTCTGGTTAGCGCAAAATAGTCCTAGCTTTTTTACTGGGAACTATTCTAATCTGCCAATATACATTCTACATGGACATAAAAATGAAGTGCCGGAAAAACAATCTTTGATTTTTACTGAAAACTGTAAGAATAATAATATTAAACCTTATTTTAAAATAACTTACGATGAAAGAGACCCGGAAATTACAAGCACTGATTATACTGTATTTGATTTTTTTAAGGGCAAGAAAAAAAATAATAACCCGAAAGTAATTGATTTTTCAACAACACAACTGAAATATAATCAATCATATTGGATTACAATTGATAGAGTAATATCTTTTTCCAAAGTAGCAAAGATTCATGCTGAACACTTGAAAGAAAATGTTATAAAGGTTACTACAGAAAATATAGCTCAGTTTAGTATTGATCTGTCGGATATTAAACTTGATAGGACAAAGCCGTTAACTATCATTGCAAATGAGAAGAAAGTAAATTATAAAATTGCAAGTGAAAAAAAAGTTACTATTGACGTATTTCCTGCACCAAAAAATTCTCAACTGATCAAAAATTGTAAAATTGAAGGTCCAATATCTCATGCCTTTTCAAACGGTTTTTTGCTTGTTGATTGTGAAAATGAATCTAAAATAGACAAAGGAAAAAAGAGTGCCCCTTGTGATTCAGTTTATGAAGCTTGGAAAAGAGAATATTTTGTTGACGGATGCCGGTATAAAAAATACTCACAGGTAAATGAGGAAGATATTAATAAGTATAACTTAATTTTATTCGGTAATCCGGAGAATAATGCGTTAATAAAGAAAGTCATTGATAAAGTTCCGGTTCAATTTTACAGGGATAGTATTGTGTTGTGCAATAAGGTGTATAGGGGCAAAAATTTAGGAATCGTGATGATTTATCCTAACCCTCTTAATCCAAATAAATATATTGTACTAGTTTCATCAAATAATTGGAACAGCTTTTCAATACCTCATTTAAATTTATCCAAAGAGGGATGGTATGACTTTGTTATTTTTGAAAAAACCTCAAAATATTTTACTGAAATTAAAGATGTTGGCTATTTCAATAATAATTGGAATGGATTAAAATCTATTAAAAATATTAAACATAAAAAATCAGATAATTAATAAATGGATTTTTAAAAAAATAAAAGAGCAGTATAATAATTTGTATGAATAGAAAAATTGATTTTCTCAAAATAACTTACAATGTTTCTTGTTTTGGTATCATTTTAACACTGCTAATTTCAGGTATAGCTAAATTTATTGAACCGACATATACTGTAGAAACACTAAAAGAATTAGGATTATTTGATGAAAATTTCGCCCTGATTATAGCTTCTATACTGCCTTTTATAGAAATAGCGTCGGCAATCGGTATTTTAACAAAAACAAAACCTAAAATAGTTTTTACATTGGTATTTTCTCTATTTTCCGTCTTTTTATTGGTTAGCATTGCAGGTACAATTTTGGAAATTGATGCAGATTGCGGATGTTTTGGAACGGCTATTTCTTCCAAATATGGATATGAAATGATTATACGAAATCTTATCCTTTTGGGTATTGCTTATTTTACTTTTCATTTTAATGTTTTAAGGAAAACTGTTTAGTGGTTACCAAAATATTAAAATATTCAATAGTTTTTGCATTATGTTCTCTTTTTGTTACAGCTTTCATCGTATCGTATAATTTAGTTGATGGTGTTAATACCTCTAAAACATTTTATTTTTATGGTGTCAGTGTAATAGTGTTTTTTCTCGGTTCTATTCTTTTGTTGTTTAGAAAAGAACCAATTAAATTATCAATAAATAAATTAGATGTTGCCTTAATTGCTTATTACTTGTATAGTGTTGCAAGGTTAGCATTTACTTCAGAAGTGCCGTTTTATAACTCTCGCATCGTAATATTTACATTTCTAATAATTTATTATTTTATTTTTAAGTCATATTTTAAAGATTTTACAACAGCCAAGTTTTCTCCTGCTTTTTTAATAATTATTTCTTTTTTAATTGCTGGTTTTTGGCAAGCTTGTATTGGTACTTTCCAGATGCAGGGTTTATTTGGTTACTACCCTTCACCTCTTGGTTCAAGCGGTACTTTAGGAAGCCCAAACCCATATTCCGGGTATATAATTTCAGTTTTACCTTTTGCTTTTGGTCTTTATTTGCTGAACAATGAAAATAAGATTTATGATAAGATTTTAAAATATACAGCCGGGGTAACTTTTTTTGCCTGCTTGGTTGTTTTACCAGCAACCAAAACGCGGGGCGGCTGGCTGGCTGCAATGGGTGGTATGTTGTTTGTGTTTTATAAAAAATATGATTTAGGAAACAGATTAGGTTTATTGTTTAATAAAACATATAAAAAATTAATAGCTGCTACTATTGTTATTCTTCTCTTTGGGGCGTTAATGGCGTGTTTGTATAATATAAGACCAGCCTCTGCATTTGGAAGGTTATTAATTTGGAAAGTGTCTGCAAATATTATAGCAGATTATCCTATATTTGGAATAGGCTACGACAGGTTTGGTCAGGTTTATAACAGATATCAGGGTGAGTATTTTGCTGAAAAAGACAGGGATGAATTAGAGAAATATGTTGCGGGAAATGTTACACAGGCACACAACGAATATATTGAGAATATAACAGAACTTGGAATAGTTGGACTAATTTTGTATTTAGGAATATTCTATACTATTTTCAGGAAAACTAAGCCAAATAATATTAATAAAGAAAGTTACTATAATGAAGAAAGTTGGATGGTAAATTCTGCAAAAGCTTCAGTTATTTCATTAGTCATTTCCTCCTGTTTTTCCTATCCTCTCCAAATATTGCCAATTTTTATTAATTTCGCTGTTATTTTATCATTCATTAGTTCAAGTAAATTAAATATTTATTTAATAAAAAAAAGATTTAGTAAACCTAACTCCATTTTCCTATTGACCTTACTTATTCTTACGTTTTATCTTTTCATTAATGAAGAGCAGAAAAAAAATAAAAATTATCAAAGGTGGAATAAAATACTATTGTATTCACAATATCAGGATTATGCAGAGGCAATTATTAACTGTGAATATTTATATAACGATTTAAAATATTCAGGTCATTTTCTGTTAAATTATGGAGGTATACTTGCACTTAATGGTGAATATAGTAAAGCTATAAATGTATTAAATGAGGCAAAAAAAATTAATAGTGAACCTAATTTATTCATTTTACTAGCAAACTGTTATAAAGAATTGGAAGAATTTGATGATGCTGAGAATAATTATTTAATTGCAGTAAACATAATCCCTCATAAACTATATCCGAAATATTTGTTAACAATTCTATACATAAAAAATAACAAAAAAGCGGATGCAATTGCAATTGCAGGAGAAATAATGCAAATAAAAGAGAAAATACCGTCTTCCGCAACTAAACAGATAAAAGAAGAAATAAAAAGCATATTGAAATAAGATGCTATTCAAATAAATCAATAAATAATTACAGGAGGACAAATGTCAGTAAAAACAAAAGAAAAAATGAAAGGCATTTTAAAATTAATGACCTTTTCATTATTTGCTATTTCAATGTTTTTAAATATTGAAATAGCATTACAAAATGAAAGTGAAATTAGTAGTGGAGAATTATCCTTTTCAGGTATAGAGGTTTCACTTTTTGAATCAACCCATGCAGAAGACAAAGGGTTACCATGTTATTATTCTTATTTCTGGGGCAGTTGTACTATTGGTGGTAGTTTATATTGTGTTGGAAGTACATTTACTGGATCATATTTCTGTTTCTAAATAATTATTGTGCCCTAATTACAACTTAGTTTATTTTATTGAAAACTATTTGAATTAGGGTACAGATTTAAAATAATGGAGATTGCTATTGTGAAAAAAAACGAAGTTCTGTTAATATTCTGCATATTGATGTTTGGTTGTAATGATTCAAATAATAAAATTGAAAAAATAACAGTTGACTATAGAAATACTGTAGAGCTTGAATTAAGAAGAGATATAATATTTTATAATAGTGACACTATGACAATTGGATTTATTCATGATTTTGAAATATTTAATAATAGGTTTTATTTAACTGACTATACTGATTGTAAAATACATGTTTTTGATACGAATATGACGCATATAAAGAATTCACTCGGCAAAGGATTTGGACCAGGCGAATTTCCATCACCACCCTTTTTAACAAAAGGGCCAAATAGCTTATTTGTTTATTCAGTGGGGAAAATAGGTTTACAATTAGTTGATTCAAATTTCAATACAATTAATACAATAGAGTCAAAAAGTGGATTTATCGAAAATTTTGCAATGGATCCGCTTATTACTGAAAATTATATTGTTGCCAATATGTATAGTATATATCCAGCTGTGGGAATTAATAAAGGTGATATTTCAACAGCTGCCATACTTGATATTTCTGGTAAACTCAAAAAAGCAATATGTTTTTTTGATAAAGAATATGAAGAAAATAGTGAGTTTGCTTATTTTGCAGAACATATTGAGGTATTCATAAGTAATTGTTTCAATAATACTGCATTAATATTTCAATCAGCTACAACTAATTTTCATCAATACAACTATGAAGGTGACTATTTAAAAACTTTTAACTATGTACCAAGGTTTTATAAAGTGCCGGCTGGAATTTCTAGTAGTCAAATAGGACAATACAATAGTCTCGAGGAGTATTATGATAAATATTGTACAAAAGTTACTACATTCAGAAAGATATCTTTTGATCAGAAGAATGATTTAGTTTTAATTAACTATTGTACCGTAAAAAAAGAAAGAATATATTCAAAATCATGGCTTGATGCTGAAAATTATTTATGTATAATAAACAGTAATTATGAATGTATTTTCGATGGAATTATTAATGGCTATCTATTAGGGGTTAATAATAGACGGATATACGTATTAGTTGAAGAAAGTGAAGAAAAAATTGTGATAAATGAATACATAATTAAAAGGAAGCAATAAGATCATATATAATATCAGGGATATACATAAAATGAAATTTATTAATAGGAATAAATATATATATGGTTTATTAATAGTAACCTTATTTTTTACTTATAATATTATTCGAATATTTTATATTCGAGCTGAAACCAAAGAAAAGAAAATAATTGAAATGTATGAAAAAAGAATATTAAATCTTATTGAAAACAACATATTCCTTGAACGGGAATGTGAACAATTGGAAGGAAAAGAATTTTTTACAAGTGAGATTAAGAAAAATATTATTCCGGATTCCGCAATTGTAATTTTACTTGATCAGTTTAGCTGTTCGGTCTGCCAAGAGAATGAATTGGCACGGCTTAATGAATTGTTCAAATCTGATAATGGTCTTAAACATAAAATTATTGGAATAGCTAGTGTTGCTAGGGAAAGGATGTTTAAAATTAATGGAACTTTTAAGAAAATTGATTTTCCAATTTATATAATAAAAGAAGAACTATTCCGAGACAATTTTGGCAAGATGGTTCAATTCCCCTATATTTTAATTATTCATAAAAAAATTATTGTCAGCCGTTTTAATCCCATTCCTGATGATATTGCATTAACAGATAGGTATTATAAATTGTTACTGAAAAAAATAGAAAATGGAAAAGGTTTTTAGTTTAGACTAAATAGTTATAGCAAGTGTATATATTAAAACTAAAGAAAAATATCATTTGCTAATTATTTTCAGATTAAAATTGAAATGAAAAAAATGATAGATAAATGCTTGGCCGAGCAATTAAATCACAAATCAAAAACTCATTATTAGGAGATGTTATGTCTCTTAAAACAAAAAATGTATTTAAAAAGGTAGGGAAAATTGCTGCAATTGCAATTTTTGCTGTTGCCTTATTCCTTAATATTCAAATATCATCAATGAATAGTTCCGATGTATCAAATGGAAACCTTTCTTTGATGGGTGTCGATGTATCACTTTTTGAAGCTACTTACGGAGAATATAGCCAGGGAGATTGTAATGCCATCGGATGCACTGATGGCTCTTATAATTGCATGTATTTAGTTGGTTTTAGGATGTGTTATAAGGGTTTGTATTAGAATGTAATATCGCTGGCATTATTTTTAATGCCAGCTTATTTTTTTTATAAAGGAGGCTTGAAGCATGAGATTTATTATTATAATATTCACTATATGCACAGTAATTATTTTTTTTGGGTGCAAGGACAAACCAAAAAATACCGATGAACAACAAAAAGGAATTAAAGAATTTGAAAGTATCTATGTATCAATCGGTAAGAAACAAAAAGAATTAATATTTAACTTTGAAAGAATTGAGAAGAACACGAAGGAACGTAATTGGAAAATTGTGAATTGTAAAAAAAAATTCACAATTGGCGGTGTTGATAATGAGTTATTACTTTTTCCAGCTTGGGTAAAAACAGATATAAATAAAAACCTGTATGTTTTAGACCTTATTGATTGTTCAGTTAAGAAGTTCGATAGTTTGGGGCATTTTAAAGCGAAATATGGAAGCAAAGGCAGCGGACCTGGTGAATTTAATAATCCAATGCATTTTGATGTAACTAAAGATGGAAAGAAGGTTGCAGTAATGAGCCCAAATGATAATAAATTTGCAGTTTTTGAATCAAACAAGATTAGTGAATTTAAATGTACTTATATGCCACATCGTTTACGATTTGTATCTCCTGATGAAATTGTGGTATTCCAACACTTTAACCCAATTTTGACCTCGCCTTTTCTTAAAATCAATTATGTGTTGGATGAGACTGAAAGCTACGAGAATATATTGAGTCCGAAGAGTTTTGGAGGAAAAGACTATGGTATGCTACCTTTTTTAATTGGGAATATTAATATCTACAATATTAAACAACTTGTGTATGTATCTTACATTATGGGTTATGTTGTTATTTATTCGCAAAATGGAAAGATTGAAAAAACGTTTAAGTTAATTGATGAAGTAAAAGCATCTGGAATTTCTAAAAAGGAAATACAAGTTCAGGGAGAAGATTCACCAATGGTGAAATATCCTCATCCATCAGAGTATCTTTTCGATGAATCTTGTGTAGTTGGGGACTTACTTTATACAGTCAAATTAGATTTTAATGAAGACAGTGATTCTGATTTGGCTTTAATTGATGTTTACTCATTAGTTACAGGTAATTATATGTATTCGCTAAATATTAGCGGAAAGGGAAAGCTTGTGTCAGTTTATTTTACGGAAGATGAATTTTACTTAGTTAAACAAAACACCGAAGTTGAAGTTTATAAGTATAAGATAAATTAAAGGAACTGTTATGACAAGAATATATAAATATGGATTTTGGTTATTTTTAATTTGCACATTAACAATTATCAATTTATATAGGTTAACTAAAAACGGGTGTGAACAGGAGAATTCTTTATGCAAAGATATTAATGAAAAAAGAATATCTTCACTAATGTTAACTAATACAATTATGGCAAGAAAAATAAATCCAATTTTAGGTGAGAACTTAATTACAAATAAAAAAGAAGAAATTTTTAATGAGAACACTTTGGTAATATTGCTGTCAGATTTTACATGCAATGCCTGTCAGGCAGATGAATTAAAAAGAATTGAATTACTGAAGGATTCGTTTAAATCAAAAAATATAAGTATTATCGCTGTTACCACTAAAGACAAAATAGGACAAGTAATAACACAAAGAAAAATAGCAAAGATTGATTACCCTATGTATTGGGTAGATAATGCAGTATTTAAAAATAATATTTCTTTTGCTAATATTTATCCACAAATTATGTTAATTAAAAACAACCAAATTGTCTCAAGTTTCATCCCTGTTCCTAAAG
>JAAYAN010000114.1 GCA_012719345.1 Ignavibacteria bacterium
ATGCTGTATCCGAAGGTAATCCAAACATAAAAAAAGTGGTTGTGGTTAGCAGTTTTACGGCAGCCGGACCTTCGACTAAAGAAAAAGCTGTAAACGAAGATTCACCTTTAAACCCGATTACCCGTTACGGTAAAAGCAAAAAAGCGCAGGAAGAACTTGTTCATAAATATATGGATAAACTTCCGATAACAATCTGCCGTCCGCCGGCAGTTTTTGGCGAAAGGGATACTGAAATCTATCTGGTTTTCAGGACTTACCTTCAGGGCTTAATGACAATGGTCGGCTTTGATGAAAAGAAAGTGAGCCTGATACACGTAACCGATTTAGTTAACGGATTGTATCTTGCTGCAATTTCGGAAAATTCAGAAGGTCAAACATATTTCATCAGTTCCGATGAATTTTATACTTGGCCTCGTGTGGCAGATGCAATTAAAAAAGCTACAGGTAAAGGCGCTTTAAGATTAAGACTTCCGCATTTTCTTGTTTACACGGTAGCAGTTTTTGCAGAATTCTTCTCAATGTTTTCCAGCAAAGCCGCTACTTTCAATATTGAAAAAGCCCGTGATTTTGTTCAGCCTTTCTGGACTTGCGATATTTCAAAAGCTAAACGTGAGCTCGGCTTTAGACAGGAAATATCGCTGGAAGAAGGAATGAAAAGAACTATCGATTGGTATAAACAAAACAAGTGGCTTTAAGCACTAGTTGTTTTTTGCACCTTCCTTTACCCAGGTTTTAATTCCGGCTTTCTGGTTATCGTTAAGTTTTAAGATATCCGGAACAGCCGGGTGCATTTTAATGCCTTCGGTAATTAATATAAGATTGCTTGTTTCAGGGTCTCCGGCAACAACTTGTTCCATAATGGATTGATAACTTGTAAGAATAACCGCACCTTGTCCACCGTAGTCATCAACTCCGTGGCAGCCTTCAGATGATGAACATTTCATTTTTATTAAAGGCCAAATATGCTGGTTGAAACTTACATTTTTTTCGGGAATTATAACGCTGTCAACATCCTCGTTTGTAACAGTGTCGTCGCAAAAAGAAAATAAAAACAGCAAAGGAATAATTGCAAGACTTAATATTGTTTTCATAAAACTCATTTTTTATTTTGTAACATAACTAATATACAATTTAATATCCGCCGAAATAAAAATCTCTTAAAACCAATTAACTATTTTTTCAATAATCCTGCAGAATGAAGCAGCACTAAAAATATCAGTATCGGTGAAAGATATTTGAGAAAGAAAATCCATAAATTTATAAGATAAGGATGCTTATTAAACAAACTTTCCGCACCTTTTTTAATAGCGGAAACGGCATTATTTAAACCCCATCTCCACGCAATAAATATTGACATTAACAATCCGCCCAAAGGCAAAAATATATTTGATGCAAGAAAATCCATCAGGTCAAAAAATGTCAATCCTGCTATTTTTATATCCGCCATATAATTAAAAGATAAAGCGCTTGGCACGCTCACGGCAAAGGCAAGTCCTCCGAAAATTAAAACAGCTTTATGGCGCGCATATCCTTTTTCATCCACAAAATAGGAAACTACTACTTCCAGCAGTGAAATTGCCGAAGTGAGCGCGGCAATTGTAAGTAGCAAAAAGAAAAATATTGCAAAAATATAGCCTCCCGGCATTTTCGAAAAAACAACCGGCAGAGTTTGAAAAATAAGACCGGGTCCGCCGGCAGGGTCGAGTCCCGTAGCAAATACAGAAGTGAAAATAGCAACGCCCGCCATCATAGCGATTAATGTATCGAGAAAAACAATTTGAAGCGCCGCGTTTGGAATGTTATCTTTTTCCGACATGTAACTGCCGTAAGTCATCATCGCTCCCATTCCAAGACTTAAAGTAAAAAATGCGTGCCCCAATGCTATAAGAACAGAGTTACCGGTAATACGGCTCCAATCAGGTTTAAGAAGAAAATCGATTCCTTCTTGCGCTCCGTCCAGAGTTAAACCTCTCATCATAGAAATTAAAAGAAGTACAAACAGCATTGGCATAAGAATTTTACTTCCGCGTTCGATACCTTTATTAATTCCTGCGTAAACAATTAACATACTAACAGCCATAAACAACAAGTCGTAACCGATTATCCAATAAGGGTTGCTGACCAGACTGTTAAAATGCTCTCCGGATGAGGCAGTTTCATTATAAAGGCTGAAATTATTCATTACTGCTTCTGTAATATAACCTGTTGCCCAACCTGCTACAACGCTGTAAAACGAAAGAATTGTAAATCCTGCAATTACACCCAGAAAACCAACTAACGGCCAGAATTTTGATTTTGTAAGCGCACGGAAAGCCCCGACGGGATTTTTTTGTGAAGTCCTGCCGAGAAGGATTTCACCCATTAAAACGGGCAGACCGATTAAAGCGATGCAGATAAGGTAAACGAAAATAAAAGCCGCGCCGCCGTTTTCGCCTGCAATGTATGGGAATTTCCAAATATTACCCAAGCCGATTGCCGAACCTGCTGCCGCAAGAATAAATCCTATTTTAGAACCCCAATGTTCGCGCTTAAATTCTGCCATCCTAAACCTTTAATGATTTATGTAAATACTGTATAAACGTGAAAAAATTGCACAAAAGTACGGAGAAAATTAAGAAAAACAAAAAAGATTTAGGTTGCAAGTATTCAAATTTAAAAATATTTTTACACTAATAATTCCTTGGACAAAGTTGTCATATTATAAAAACAAAGCAGGATATTAAATGAAAAATCTTTTAATTGGAGCAATAGTATTGCTTAATCTGACTTATGGACAAATAGTTATTCAAGACAGCGTTGAAACAATTAAACCGTCCCTTACAATTTATTCTTATCCAGAAAATGCAACGGTTTATGCTAATGATTCTATACTTGGTACAACCCCGCTAAATATTCAAGAACTGAAAGCAGGTTCAAACAAAATAATTGTAAAAATTGATTCTTCAAAAAAAATGGAATATGATTTCAATTTCCCATTAAAGGAAAACCTTATAGTTCATTCGGTTTTGGAAAAGGAATATGGTTATTATACCTTTAACACAGACCCTATTGGTGCAAAAGTATTCTTGAATGATTCACTATGGGGGATTACACCGTTAAAAGTAAAAGTTCCGATTGGAAAATATTATATAAAATATGAACTGGATGGATATTCTGATTTAGATGTGTTTCTAACAATTACTTCAATTAGGCTTGACCATTTCAGAAAAATGGAACCAAAATATTCAATATTGAATATTGAAAATAAAGAAGCTATTAACCGCATTTTTATTGATGATGTTGAGTTTGATATAAATGACTTTAATGACTTGAAGTTTAATCCCAGATTATCGAAACAATTAAAAACAAATATTAGAGTGGAATTAGCTGATAAAGTTACCTTTAAAGAGGAAGATATAAGACTACAAACCGGTAATTCTTATGCCATAAGAGTTACTGATAATAATTTTTCACCATTCCCAGCTTTACGTTCAGCTTTATTGCCAGGGCTTGGTCAAATAGTTGAAGGTAAAACAACTAAAGGCATATCCATTATGTCAGGATTTGCATTAATGTCTGCATTAACAGTTTTGAGTATTGATGCTGCATCAGAAAGAAAAAACAATTTTGAAGATGCTAAAACGAATTATAGTAATGCAAAAGATATATTTAATGCAGTTAAAATGAGGGAGATTGTGACTGATACAAGAAATAGCTATGATAAATATAAAACTTTAAAACAAATATCAATATCATTATTAATCGGAGTCTATGTATATAATCTTGTTGATGTTATAATTAATGATTCGAGTGTAAAAGAAGTAAAGGTAATTAACACTAACATTAATTTTTCAAGCAATAACAATCTAACTTATTTTAATTTTAGCTATAATTTTTAATTATTGGATAACAAAATGTTAAAGAAAATTCTATTTATTGTTTTACTCGCATTTGGATCTTGCAGCGATGAATTGGATGATAGCTTGTTAAATCCGTATGATCCTAAAAGTAATAATCATATCCCATCAATTTCCGATAAGTTTCATTTCCAAGTATTGGCTGAAAATAAAATTGAAATTGAATGGGAAGATATCAGTATGGGCACTTATTCTTTTTTAATTGATAGAAGCGAAAATAATAACAATATTTATTCGAAAATAGCAACTGTTGAACCAGGGAAAAATACTTTTATAGATGAGTTTCAATTCCAAACAAATAAAAATTATTATTATAGAATTACACCGGTTGGTAAAAACACAAGTTCTAATCAATTATTCGGGATGGCAAAAATTGAATTTGATGGACCCATAATTAAAGAAAATGTTAGTATAAGTAATGACTCATTAACTTTCTCTTGGTTAAATAACTCAACTTATACTGATAAATTTATACTTGAAAGAAGTATAAATAACGGTGAATTTGAGAAAATAGCTGAATTAAATTTGGAGCAGAATAAATTTACTGAAGTTAATCTGGATACATTCAAAGTCTATTCTTACAGACTAACAGCTAACTCTAAATATAATGTATCTAATTATAGTAAAGTCCTTAAGGTCAAATATGGTACAAAAATTGACGAAATTAGCCGGAAAGATAGACAGACTAAATGGATGGGTATAAGGTTTCTTGAAAATCAAAAGGCATTTATAACGGTCAATTATTCACACTCCGGTTATGAAACCCCTGAAGGAACTATAAAAAAAATAAGTTATCCCGATTTGAATGAGATATCAAGTGTAAAATTGCCTTTTGTTAGAGGAAGTTATTATGATGAATCTTATTATGCAATCAGTAAAACAGGGAAATACATAGCTCATTTTTATTGGTTTGATTATATTGTTGATATTTTTAATTCTAATGGAGAAAATATATTTTCCTATAATGAATATAAGTTATCAGATCAAGGAGGATTTTGGTTTAATGAAGAATTAAATTATTTATATCATCTATACACTTATCAAAGTAAAAGCATTTTAAAAATATATGACTTAAACCAGCAAAAATTAATTGACAGTATTAAAATTAATGGAAGTTTTAGAGAAGCACGCTTTACTGAAGATGAGAATAAAGTAATTCTAATATCGAAAAATCAATTGAAAATTATGAATTTGCCAAGTTTTGAATTAAGCAAAACAGTCAATGTTGAGTTGAATATTGACAATATTTCCCCACCTTATTATAATTTTTGCGTAAATAAAGACGGTTCAGAGTTTGCTGTCGCAAATATATCACAAGGTAAGACCCTATTAAAAATGTATAATGAAAATTCCGGTGGTTTTATAAGTAAAGAATATGACTTAAAGCATGAATATGCTCATAATATAAAATTGAATTACAATAATACAGGTGACATTTTGTTTTTAGATAGATACTTTAATTGTATTTATACAAAAGACCCTTTGATGGATTTGAGACTTTCCAATAATAATTCAACGATTTTGGCGAACCATCAATGTTATTTTGCTCCTTATGATAAGTATATTTTATATGAAGATATGGTAAACTACTTTTATGTATTGAAAATTGAGAATTTTTGGAATTGGAAGCTTGATTAATTAATTATATAAATGGTTTCTCACTATCGCAAAACTATCATAATCCTTTTAACCCGGTAACAACAATAAAATATAGCATACCCGTAGGTGATGCAAACTTTGCATCATCTACAATTGTGAGATTGGTTGTCTACAATTTTCTCGGGTAAGAAGTTGCAATGCTTGTAAACCAGCAGCAACCCGCAGGAAATTACGAAGCGAAGTTCGATGCTTCAAATCTTTCTTCAGGCGTGTATTTGTATAAGTTGCAGACAGGTTCATATAACAAAACAATGAAAATGATTTTGATGAAATAAGGAAATACTTCCGGTTAGTTTAATAGAAAATGCTAATTTGGCTTTTAGAAAAAAGACAAAGTAAGCGGAAAAGACTAACCGGAGGTAAATATGTATACAA
>JAAYAN010000115.1 GCA_012719345.1 Ignavibacteria bacterium
TAGTACGTAGTATCCAGTACCGAGTACTTAGATGTCAGGTTTCCGTTTTTATCATAAGTGTAATTATAATTTCCGTAGCTTAGCAGCCTGTCCTGGTCGTCGTAAACGGCAAGGGTTGTATCACCGTTTGCTATGTATTTTGTGCGGTTACCGTTTTGGTCGTATTCGTATTTCGAAACTGTCGTTCCGTCTTTCTTCACTTCGGTTAATAAATATTGATCAATTAAGATTAAAATTTTCTATTCAATTATTGGTAATGATATTTTAAGTAATTCAACAAACCAAACAATTTCATTCCGTATATCTCTTCTATCTGCTTGGTTGTACTTGTTTTTCTTAACCCAATTTGCAATATCAGGCTCTTTTAATAAATCTTTAAAAGAGAATTTACCTTTTGTTGTAAAAACAATAAACTCTATTTGAAACTCAGGAGGACCAAATATAAACTCTACTTCACAATCTTTTCTTCTGTATTGAATAAAATATGCATAACCTTTTTTAACAAAAGAATATTTTTTAAAATGCTCTTTTAATAGTATCGGTTCAATCTCTTCAATTGATAATAAGAATGATTCTGTTAATTTATCTTTCATGGCCATAACCCTCTGTTTTGCAATAAATTTCGTTCTGCTCCTAAAAATGTTTGACCTATTGTCCTACTAGGATTCAATAAGGTTGGAGCCAATTCGGAATTTGGTCTAAACCATGACGCATCTTTGATTATTTTTCCTTCTCTTAAAGCTTTTCTCAATACCGACATGTTTTGATAATAATTCGCTTTAGGGCTACCCAAATTTGGTAATTGATCTAAAAAAGTTTGGTTTCGGGGAATATTTTTTAGGTCTTCTAATCTTCCAATATATTTAATTTTATTTGCCGACTGAAACAACCCCTTCCCGGCATTCCACAATCCTTTAGCAGCAGATGCCAACCCAATTGCAGTTCCATACAAACTTCCAGCTTTTGCAGCATCTGAGCAAGGATCGTAATTACCTAAATCACCAAATAAATCCAAAGCACTATAATTAGTAAATGGAATAGTTGTTAACGCATCAGTAGATGCGCCAAAGAAATCTCTGAAATCATTTATAATCGGTCTTAAGCCATCTTTATCAATTAAATTCACCGGATCATTACTGCAATAAGCATAAAAATTATTACTTCCAGCAAAGCCAAGTGGTTCTTTATCTAACCATCTTCCTATTTCAGGGTCATAATCTCTTGCACCGAAGCGTACAAGTTTGGTATCGGCATCGTAAATTCCACCTGCAAAACCAAAATCCGTAAACTCCTTCCTCCGCTTCGCTGCGGAGGGCAGGCTATTTTCATTAAGTAAAGAACTGATATTTAAATAATTGAACTGTTATTATATATAAAATATAGCACTCTAATATAAAAAACAGTAAACTTAAGAATAAATCTAATAATCTTTGTAAAAATGTCTTTTCAATAAATTTTGTATAATACTTTTTTCTGAAATTCTTATGAAACAATAATCCCCAGAATGTATATGTATAATGAAAATAACTTGAAACATCAGAAAAAACATTAAATAATTCCCACATAATTTGAACTCCCGCTAAGATGTTAAATTTATTAATCTCAAAATGCACCTAAAACATCAAGAATTCTATCTTTCCAATTTTCTCTCCAATCTTTCCAATATTCCCAAAA
>JAAYAN010000116.1 GCA_012719345.1 Ignavibacteria bacterium
AGTGAAGGGGTGTGGTTCTATTGCAATGAATACAAAGTACGTACTGTATTTTTTCTTTGTAAGGAGTAGATATTATAAGTTTGCCGGAAGGTTTTAAAACTCTAATGAGCTCTTTAACAAAATCGGCGGGAGAAACTACGTGCTCTATAATTTCGGAAGCAACAATACAACTAAAAGAATTACTTCTGAATGGAAGAAAAAATGAATCTGCAGTTAATCCCGAATGATTTGAAAAAGGATAAATACTCAGCGCCTTTTTAGGGTTGGTTACTGAAATATCAAGAGAAATAACTTTTTTATGTTTCGGCAACATATTTTTAGCAATCCAGGCAGAACCGCATCCAACATCAAGAATCGTATCTACCGAATTGGGAATAAGCGAGATAATATACTCGCGCAGCCTTCTTTCATCGTGTTCTGTTGCTCCGCATCTTTCTTCAAAATAATCAAATTCGGCAGCATCTTTTTTATAGTGTTCGGCATATCTAAAATTAACGGGTTCCATCAAGTACTTTTTATTTAAAATATTAAAACTAAAATAATAAAAGATTTTTAATTTATATTACAAGCTGTTAAAAACCGTAATATTTTTTTGGAAAATGAAAACAGAAATAAAAATTCTAATTGACAAAATCCTCAAAAACGAAAACTCGGCTTTTTTCTACACACCGGATTATTACAAAAATGCAGTTTCGTATATTTTTGAAAATCCCGAAGCGATTATAATAATTAGAAATCAAGATGAAATTAAAAGCGGATTAGAAAAAATTGAAAACTGCTTAGAAAATGGATTGATCGGCTATGGAACAGCAGAATACGAAGCAGGATACTTGTTTGAAGAAAAACTAAATGAATCACACAGAAACCAGAATGATTCAATAAAAATCTGCTTTTTTAGAAAAGGAAATGTTAAGGAAATACAATCGGGTAATTTAAAATGGGAAGACTTTTCCGAAAGCAGAAAACAGATTAAGAACTTCAGACTCAACACAAGTAAAGGCGAATACAAAAACGCTATTGAAAAAATAAAAGCATTAATTAAAGCCGGAGATACTTATCAGGTTAATTATACAGTAAAAGGCAGATTCGATTTTTGCGGAAGCGTTTACGAATTGTTCCGGTCAGTGATTTTTAATCAGTCGGCGGAATACTGCGCTTTAATCAATTCCGGTACGAAAATAATAATTTCTGTTTCACCGGAGCTGTTTTTTAAAGTGAAAAACAATCAAATATTTGCTCAGCCGATGAAAGGCACAGTTAAGCGGGGAAAAAATCAAGAAAATGACATATTGCAAAAACAGAAACTTGAAGAAAGCAAAAAAGACAGAGCCGAAAATGTTATGATTGTCGATCTTCTCAGAAACGATTTAGGTGTTATAAGCAAACTCGATTCTGTAAAGCCTGAATCGCTGTATGAAATTCAAAAATACGAATCTGTTTTCCAGATGGTTTCTTCGGTAAGTGCAAAACTAAAAGACAACCGTTTTGGAAATATTTTTCCGCGAATATTTCCGTGCGGCTCTATCACCGGA
This sequence comes from Ignavibacteria bacterium, assembly GCA_012719345.1. Taxonomy (GTDB): domain Bacteria; phylum Bacteroidota; class Ignavibacteria; order Ignavibacteriales; family Melioribacteraceae; genus JAAYAN01. Next base: position 1,533 of record JAAYAN010000116.1, read on the forward strand.
GCGCCCAAAATAAGAACTATGCAGATAATAAAAGAAACCGAAAAAGAGAGCAGGGGAATTTATACCGGCAGTATAGGAATCCTTAAAAAAGATGAAATGATTTTTAATGTTGCAATAAGAACTGCCGAAATTGACCTGAAATCAAATACAGGAGAAATTGGGATTGGCAGCGGAATTGTTTGGGACAGCAACCCGGATGCAGAATATGAAGAATGCTTATTAAAAAGCAATTTTCTTACAAAACCTGATAAGGAATTCTATATTTTTGAATCTATGCTGATTGAGAATCGGGAAATATTTCTTAAAGATTTACATATCTCAAGATTAAAAAATGCGGCTGAATTTTTCTTGTTTCCTTTCAACGAAAAAGAATTACATAAAAAATTGCAGGGAGCTGCAAAAAATACAGAAGAAAAATCGCGTTACAAGCTGAAAATTATTCTATACAAATTTGGCGGATTTCAATCCTTTCAAGAAATAATTCCGAAAAAAGAAAAGAGAAACTGGAAAGCAGTTATTTCTGAAAGCAGGATAAATTCAGAAAATAAATTCCAATATTTCAAAACATCGAACAGGCAGCTTTACGATAAAGAATTAAAAAAATACAGTAAAATGGGATTCGATGAAGTCATTTATTTTAATGAAAAAGAGGAATTAGCTGAAGGAGCAAGAACAAACATTATTTTAGAAAAAGATAATTGTTATTTCACTCCGCCGGTATCATCCGGAATTCTTGACGGCTGTTACAGGCAGTTTCTGCTCAGGGATAAAAAGGTAATCGAAAAGAAATTATACCGGGCAGATTTAGATAATGCAGATAAAATCTATGCTATTAATTCAGTCAGGGAAATGATTGAAATCAGCCAAATAATTAAAAAAATACAAAAGGATATTAAAAAAAACGATTAAGTATAAATGTTTATTATTAAATTTAATATCAAAATTTCAAGCGAAATAAAAAGTGATTTACACCGGAGACAAAGTGCAAATAAACGATTCAGCTAAATACGAGAAAATATTTAAAAAGCAGATTCAGATTACTGAAGAAAAAATACAATCGGTTTTTACAGGTATAAAACCTAGTTCTTTATACGAACCTTGCGCTTATATTATTAACGGAGGAGGAAAAAGACTCCGCCCGTTTTTAGTAATTATTTCGGCTAAAGCTGCAGGCTCATCTTTTAATAAGGCACGAAATGCTGCTTTGGCAGTTGAACTGCTTCATAACTTTACATTGGCTCACGACGATATTATGGATAACGCGGATAAAAGAAGAGGAAGGCCGACTGCTCATATAAAATATGATGAAAACACTGCAATTCTTGCCGGCGATAATCTTCTGGCGTATGCATATAAATATCTGCTTAATGACTGCAAAGATAATGATAAACAGGTAATAAGCGAAATTACAAGAGGATTGATTGAAGTTTGTGAAGGGCAGGCGCTTGATAAAGAATTTGAAACCCGCAAAGATGTTTCTATAGAAGAATATAAAGTGATGATTTACAAAAAAACAGCTGCACTTGCTGAATCTTGTTGCGCAATTGGTGCTTTAATAGCCGGTGCCGATGTAAAAGTAAAAAAAGCTCTTTCTTCTTTCGGGAAAAATATCGGGATGGCTTTCCAAATTCAGGATGACCTTTTGGATATATCTGCCGATGAAGCCGAATTCGGCAAAATGTTGGGTGGCGATTTAATGGAAGGGAAAAAGACGTATTTATTCCTGAAAGCTCTTGAAAAAGCAGAAGGAAGCGACAGGGTTGATCTTCTGAAAGTAATTGAAAATAAAGGAATTAAAAAGAGCGAAATTAAGAAATACAAGAAAATTTACGAAAAACTGGGCGTTTTTGAGGATGCGCAAAAGGAAATATTGGAATATACAAAAAAAGCGATAAGCGGATTAAAAGTGATTAGCAGTATCGAAGACAAAAATCAGCTTATCTGGCTGGCGAACTATTTAATAAAGAGAAGCAAATAATGATTGAAAAGGAAGTTACAATAGTAAATAATGCTGGGTTGCACACACGTCCCGCAGCTACACTTGTAAAAATTGCTGCAAAATATCAATCGGAATTTTTTATTTACAAAGACGGTCTGGCTATTAACGGTAAAAGCATAATCGGTGTGATGACGCTTGCCGCTGAAAAAGGGAGTATGCTTAATTTATCATTCGAAGGACCTGATGAGGAACAGCAGGCGGAAGAAATAGTAAATTACTTTAACAGGGGGTTCGACGAGCTATGAAAAAGTATAAACCTGATGAAACCAATATCTTAAATGGTATTGCAGCAGCTCCGGGCATTTCAATATACCGGGCGTTTCTTTATAAAAAAGAAAAAGAAACAGTTAACAAAACAAGAATAAAAGATGTTGAAGAAGCTATCCAAAATCTCGAAGAAGCTCTTGAACAATCCAGAAAAGAATTAAAAAAAGTGCTCGGTCTGGCAATTGATAAACTAGGAGAAAAACGCGCTGCTATTTTTGAAGCCCAGATAATGATTTTAGATGACCCGATTTTGCTTAAAAATATAAGGGAAAGGATTAAAAAGGAAAAGCTTAATCCCGAATATATTGTTGACGATGAAATATCAAAATATCAAGCGATTATGGCATCTGCGCACGAAAGTTATATGCGGGAAAGATCACACGATATTGAGGACATAAAACACAGAATTATAAAAAACTTAAAAAAGAAGAAATGGCGCTCGCGGATAAGCGAAGATGTTATTGTGGTAGTTGATAATTTAACCCCAGCCGATACAGTCCTTTTTTCAAGATCAAATGTAAAAGGTTATGTAACTGATTTCGGGGGCTTGACTTCGCACGCTGCAATTGTTGCCCGTTCACTCAATATTCCAAGTGTTGTCGGTTTGCACGACGGTACCGAAAAAATTAAGCAGGACGACCTTTTAATTGTTGACGGATTCCGTGGGAAAGTTGTAATAAACCCTATCGAAAAACAGCTCTCGTTTTATAAAAAGAAAATCACGGAAATGGAGCATTACGATTCGGAACTGCTGAAATTGAAAAATCTTCCTGCAACTACAACAGACGGCAGAACAATAAATATTTTAGCAAATCTGGATTTATCCGAAGAAATTGAAATAGTTATTCAAAACGGCGGAAAAGGTGTAGGACTTGTAAGAACCGAGCAGCTTTTTGAGGAATACGAAGATTTCCCTGATGAAGAAGAACAGCTTAAAATATATAAAAATCTTGCCGAAGAAATGTATCCAGAAAAAGTTATTATAAGGGCGCTTGATGTAGGCGGCGATAAAGTTTTGCCTGTTGATGTTAAAGAACCGAACCCTTTCCTCGGATGGCGTGGAATAAGATTTCTTATAGATAACTGCGATTTATTCAAAACACAAATAAGAGCAATACTTCGCTCAAGCTGCAATAAAAATGTTGGATTGATGATTCCGATGGTTTCGTCTATTGCCGAAATAAGAAAATTTAAAAAAATTGTTGCCGAGTGCAAAGAAGAGCTTAAAACACAAGGATGCGAATTTGATAATCATATCCCGTTGGGAATTATGATTGAAGTTCCTTCGGCTGCCGTTCTTGCCCGCGAATTTGCTGAAGAAGTAACTTTTATAAGCATAGGCACAAACGATCTTATTCAATACCTTCTTGCAGTGGACAGAGGCAATGAAATTGTTTCTCCTTTATATCAGGAATTCCATCCGGCAGTGATTAAAACTCTGGATCATATCATCAGACATTCGAAACTTGCCAAAGCACGTGTACATATGTGCGGCGAAATGGCTGCAGATACTGTTGCGACCTCGCTGCTTGTCGGTTTAGGACTTGATGCCTTCAGCGTGTCGCCATCTGTTATTCCGCGATTAAAAAAAATAATTCGAAGTATTTCATACGAGGATGCAAAAAAACTTGCTTCCGAATGTTTGGAGATGAGAACAGAGCTCGAAATAAAGACAAGAGTAATTCAATTTAATGATGAAAAACTGAAAAAAGAAGAGTTGAGATTATTTTGATTTGTGCATCAAAAGAAACTGGATATGTAAAATATTGATTGATGCTTTTAATTTACTAAATCTTTTATTCCGTTAATAATAAACTGAATTCCTACACAAACCAAAAGAAATCCCATTATTTTAGAAAGGCTTTCAACCCCGCTTATTCCAAGAACTTTTTTCATAAAACCGGCGCTTCTTAAAACAATCCACGAAATAACAGCCGTAATAAAAATTGCTATTATTACGCCTGTAAATGCAAACACTTTATCGTATCCGTGTTTCCCTTCGATTGACGAAGAAATTGTTATTATTGTGGCAATTGAACCGGGTCCGCTTAAACTGGGTATTGCAAGGGGACTGAATGAAATGTCGGTTTTGCCTCTGGCTTCGCGCTTTTCGGCAGAGCTTATTTCTTCAGTTGGAAAAAGCATTCTGAACCCAAGATAACAAATTACAAGTCCGCCGGCAATTCTTATTCCGGGAATTGAAATTCCGAAAAAGATCATAATCAAATGACCGGCAAGGAGAAATAAGATTAAAATTCCGGTCATATAAATACATGCTTGTGTTATCTGCCGGTTTCGTTCTTTATCAGTAAGATGCCCGCTTATACTTAGTACAAGAATGGCGGTATTTACAGGATTTATAATAGGCAGAAGTGTAATGAGCGTAACAAAAACCCACGATATGAAATTTGATAAATCCATCATAAAAAGCCTTAATAATTAAATATTAAACTCTGTCCAAACAGGGCAGTGATCTGAAGGACGTTCCATCCCGCGGATTTCGTAATCAATTCCGGCTCCGGTAACTTTTTGAAGCAACGTCTGGGTTGCAAGCATCAAATCGATGCGTAAGCCACGTTTAGGTTCGCTTTCAAATCCTTTCGAGCGGTAATCGAACCAGCTGAAAATATCATATTTCTGAGGATAGACTTTTCTGTAAGTATCAAAAAGTCCCCAATTAAAAACCCGGCTTATCATTTCGCGTTCTTCAGGAAGAAAACAGCATTTGCCTTCGCGCAGCCATCTTTTAGGGTTATCGCCTCCCAGTCCTATATCAATATTTTCGGGAGCAATATTCATATCGCCCACAACAAGCAGGTTCTCATCCTTTTTAAAATGATTATTTAAATGAACAAGAATATCGCTGTAAAACTTTTGTTTTGCAGGAAATTTTACAGGATGATTCCGGTTTTCGCCCTGAGGGAAATATCCGTTGATAACAGTTAAAGTCTTATTATCCGATAATTTAAACTTACAGGATATTATTCTTCTTTGCGCATCGGAACTGTCGCTTGAAAAACCTTTAATTATTTCAACAGGATTTTCTTTTGAAAGAACAGCAACTCCGTAATGACCTTTCTGCCCGAAATAATTTGCTGTGTAACCTAAATTTTCAATATCGCTTACAGGAAATTCGGAATCGTGTACTTTAGTTTCTTGCAGCGCAATAATAAACGGACTGTGTTTTTTTATCACCCCGTCAAGCTGATGAAGCCGTGTACGGATGCTGTTAACATTAAAAGAAACTATTTTCACAAAAACTCCTTTCAATTACCGGAATTAGTATCCGCTATAAATTTAAAATTATTCTTTTAATTAATTTTTCGAAAATATATTTTGCTTTTTCCGAAGTATCTATTACTTCGGTGTGAGATAGTTTCGATTCGGAAATGCCGGCAGCGTAGTTTGTTATCAGAGAAATTGAAGCTGTTTCAATACCTAAAGAACCTGCATAAACTGCTTCGTGCGCAGAGGACATTCCAACGGCATCTCCGCCAAATATTTTTGCCATCTTAACTTCAGCCGGAGTTTCGTATGCCGGACCTTTATTAAACCAATAAACGCCTTCTTTTAAGTCAATGTTTTCGGAACTTGCTGAAGTTCTTATTATATTGTTCAGATCAGCCGAAGGACAGTTTAATAAATTATCTTTTTTATAATTATCAGCCAGACCGGTAACTTCCGTCAATTCATTTTTTATATTCATAGAATTAAAAGAGGTATTAAGCATCAGGCTTCCGGGGTGCAATTCATTGTTTATTCCTCCGGCGGCATTAGTAATAATTAAATATTTGCATCCTAATTTATGCGTGATATGAGTTTGCAAAAGGCAGTCCGAAAGCCGGAATCCTTCGTAAAAATGAATACGTCCTTCAAACAGAAGTAATTTTTTATTGCCGATTTCCGCAAAATGAATAAATCCACTATGCCCTTCAACAGAAGATAAGGGATAACTTTCAATGGAGCCGCACGGTATTGATTTAACGATTTTTACAGATTTTGCGAAACTGCCAAGTCCGCTGCCAAGAATTATTGCAATATCCGGATTGAAAGGTTTTAGTCTGTTTAGAATATCAATAATCCCGCTGAATTTATAATCAAGATTAACCATTAAAAAAGTATCCCAGCAAGTGTTGCAGTCATTAATGTTGCCAGACTTCCGCCAAGAACAGCTTTTAATCCCAGCGAAGCAAAATCGCTTCTTCTTTCGGGAGCCAAAGGTGTTAACCCGCCTACAAGAATAGCTACCGAACTGAAATTTGCAAATCCGCATAAAGCATAAGTTGCCATTAAAATAGTTTTTTCGTCAACAAGTTTCTTTAAGGCTATAAGATTACTCATATCGGAATAAGCTACAAATTCGTTAAGAGCCACTTTTGTTCCCAAAAGACTTCCAAAATGCATTGCGCTTTCCCAGGGCACGCCTATTATAAACGCAAGATATTGAAGAAAAAATCCAAAAATAAACTGAATACTGAATTCCTGATGATATGCAGCTTTAATAACAGCATTTAATCCTGTTATATCGCCAACCCAGCCAAGAAGATAATTAAACAAAGCAATTAAAGCTATAAAAGCTATAAGCATTGCTCCTACGTTCAAAGCCAAGTTCAGTCCGTCTGAAGTTCCCGCTGCCGCAGCTTCAATTAAATTAGATGAATTTTTCTCAAGTTCAACTTTTACTTTCCCTTTAGTTTTTGGAACAAGCGTTTCGGGATAAAGTATTTTTGAAATTAGCAAACCGGCAGGTGCAGCCATACAGCTTGCGCCGAGAAGATGAGTTGCAAATAAAATTTTCGCTTCATTTAAGGGGATATTGTTTGTTGCAGCAAAAGTCTGGCTAAGCATCTGAACATAACTCGCCATAACGCCTCCGGCAATTGTAGCCATTCCGCCAACCATTATTGTTAGAATTTCGCTGTTTGTTAAATCCTTAATAAAAGGCTTAACCATAAGCGGGGCCTCGGTTTGCCCCACAAAAATATTTGCTGCACAGGATAAAGATTCAGCACCGCTTGTCCCCATAAATTTTGCCATAATCCAAGCCATTGCCTGAACAATACGCTGCATTATTCCTAAATAATAAAGTACAGACATCAGACAGGCAAAAAATATTATTGTTGGAAGAACCTGAAATGCAAAAAAATACCCCATACTGTTTTCTGTTCCGGGCGACAGTGCCAGACTACCAAAAATAAATTGAGCGCCTTCGCTTGTAAAGTGGAGCAGAACCACAAATAGATATCCAATCGAGTTGAATGCCTGCTTAGGCCAGGCAAGGGGAGCAAAAAAATTGCCGAGGGAGTCTCCTTTAATTATTAAAACTGCAAATATAATTTGAAGAATCAGTCCGTTTACAACAAGTTTCCAGTTAATCTTTTTCTTGTTGTTCGAAAAAAGATATGCAATTCCCAAAAGAAAAATAATTCCGATAATGCCGCGGAGAATATTCATAAAATCAGTCCTCAGTTTGAATGAAATGACATTTGCGGCATCTGGCTTCGTAAGATTCTGCCGCACCAACAAGAACCCGCTCGGACGAAAAACTCTTTCTCTGGGTTCTGTCGGCAGGGTTCCCGCAAACAACACAAATGGCAAGGGTTTTAGTTATATATTCAGCTACAGCCAGCAATTGAGGCATAGGTTCAAAAGGCACAGCTTTATAATCCATATCAAGTCCGGCAATAATAACGCGCTTTCCTTTATCTGCTAAAAAGTTTGCTGTGTCAACAAGTCCGTTGCCGAAAAACTGAGCTTCATCAACTCCTACTACCTGAAAATCTACAGACAGTTCAATCATCTGCTGCGGGTCTGTTATTGTTACAGAAGGGAGCGATTGCTCGTTATGCGAAACAATATTTCTGTTCGAGTAGCGGTTATCAATAGAAGGCTTAAACACAATTACTTTTTGTTTCGCAATTTCGGCTCTTCTAAGTCTGCGGATAAGTTCATCGGTTTTCCCGCTGAACATACATCCTGCTATAACTTCAATCCAGCCGGTTCCTTTGGGTGATAGATGAGGTTCGTTTATCATAATTTATTTATTACTTTAAAAGTCCGCTGTTAAACGAAACAGGTAAAAGTTCTTTTAATCTATTTATTTTAATCTCATTTTTATTATTAACCATTACAATTTCAAGTTCTGGACCGCATAAATCCATTAAAACCTGCAGGCAGGCTCCGCAGGGCGGACAAAAATTTTCGGAATCGCTTGTAAGTGCAAGAGTTTTAAAAGTTCTTTCTCCTTCGGAAACAGCTTTAAATACTGCATTTCTTTCGGCGCATATCGTTAAACTGTAAGAAGAAATTTCGATATTGCACCCTTTGTAAATTTTACCTCCGGTTGTTAAAATAGCTGCTCCCACGTGAAATCCAGAATATACGGGCAATGCATTCCCTTTTGCCTCGATGGCTTTTTGGATTAACAATTTATGGATGTTCATAGTTTGCATAACCTAAAAGAATGATGCAAAATATATCAAATTGCAGAAAATATTACTATCAAAAAAATTTAATAATTAACCTTATATATTGCTTTATTTAATAATTAAAATAGTTTTAATAACAGTGTTTTATTTTTTATTTAAAATAAAAGGTGAAATTATGTCCCGAAAAACAAAAAAAACAGAAACAAAAAGCATCGACGATTCAAAATACAAAATAGAAACAAGGCTTATCTACGGCAAAGCTGTTAGTCCAAGCTGGGATTACTCACATCACTTAACCCCGCCAATTTCGTCAACAACAACATTCCGGCTCGATTCTGTTGAAAGGGGAGCGCAAGGTTTTGCGGAGTTTGCGCATTCCGGTAAGGTAAAACCGGATAAAACACCTATTTATATTTACGACAGGCTGGGAGAACCGAATAAGGATATTTTAGAAGAAAATTTAGCTTATGTTGAAAAAGGGGAAATGGCTGTAACCTTTACAAGCGGAATGGCAGCTATTTCGGCAGTTTTGGGAATACTTGCAAAAAGCGGAGATGAAATAATTTCGCATCATACTCTTTACGGATGCACTATTTCACTTTTTAATAATTGGTATCCCAAATTTAATATTGAAGTTAATTACTCCGATCTTACAAACCTAAAAAATCTTGAAGAAAAAATATCGGATAAAACAAAAGCAATTTATCTTGAAACACCTGCAAATCCTAATCTTGATATAATAGATATTCCGCAATTAAGAAAAATTATTGATAAGATTAACGATAAAAGAGACGAAAAAAATAAAATAAACATAGTGGCGGATAACACCTTTGCCACACCTTTTTGTCAGCGCCCTATTGAACTTGGCGCCGATTTTACAGTCCACTCGCTTACAAAAGGGATAAGCGGTTTCGGCACAGAAATGGGCGGAGCTGTTATAGGGAAAAAGAAATATTCCGATTTGCTACTTCTTTATCGCAAGGATTTCGGTGCGGTATTAAATAACCGTTCGGCTTGGACAATACTTACTTACGGATTGCCAAGTTTAGCATTGCGGCAAAAAAGACAAATTGATACTGCTCAGAAAATTGCAGAATTTCTTGAAAGCCACAAACTTATTAAATATGTTAATTACCCCGGATTACAATCATTTAAATATTATAAACTCTCGCAAAAACTTATGCGCGATTTCGACGGTAATTTTGCTCCCGGAAGTATGATATTTTTTGCATTGAAAGGTAAAGATGCTGCCGACAGCCGCGAAAAAGGCAGACAGCTTATGAACTATATCGCAAAAAATGCATACACCATAACACTTGCAGTCAGTCTTGGCAACACGCGTACATTAATTGAGCATCCTGCTTCTATGACTCACTCGGTTGTTCCTGCGGATAAACTGGAAGAAAGAGGCATTGACCCCGGAGGCGTACGGGTTGCAGTAGGACTTGAAAATGCAGATGATATTATTAAAGATATAAAAAAAGCGCTGAAGACAATTGAATAAAAACATCGGGAAGGAATAATGATTGAAATTGTTGTAATATTGATATTACTTGGAATTAATGGTTTACTGGCAATGAGTGAAATTGCGTTTGTTTCGGCAAAAAGGTATAAACTGGAAAACCTTGCGCAAAAAGGAATTAAATCTTCAAAAAAGGCTCTTGTTCTGCTTGAAGAACCTGAAAGATTTTTATCTGCAATACAAATAGGCATTACACTGGTTGGGATTCTTGCCGGAGCATACGGCGGATATGCAATTGCCGAAGATATTACTCCTTATGTTCAAAAAATAAAACTGCTGGAAAAATATGCTGTGCAAATATCATTTGCAGCGGTTGTAAGCGTAATCACATATTTTTCGCTGGTAATAGGGGAATTAGTACCCAAAACAATCGCGCTGAAAAATCCCGAAAAAATTACAATTATTTTAGCGCCGCTTATGATTTTATTAGTTAATGCATTCAAACCTTTTGTTTTTATTTTAAGTGTTTCTACCAAAGTTGTCATCTTCTTTTTCAGAATTAAGAATAATGAAGAACCTCCCGTAACTGAAGATGAGTTGAAATCGCTTATTGAGCTCGGGAAAAAACACGGTACTTTTGAAAAAGAAGAGTCGGAAATAATTAATAAGATATTCAGTTTCAACGATAAAAAAGTGTCATCTATAATGATTCCCCGTAAAGAATTGGAATGGATAGACTTTTCGCTTAACAACACAGAAATATTTAATTTTATTTCCACGCATAATTATTCCCGCTATTTTGTTTGCGAAGGAGAAATTGACAATGTAATGGGATTTGTTGAATCGAAAGAATTTTTAGTTAAATATCATTCCGATACTTTATTCCAATTGAAAACCATTATAAATCAATCGCTTGTTGTGCCGGAATCGTTATATACTTTTGATCTGCTCGAAAAATTCCGGCAGAATAAAACAAATATTGCTCTTGTTGTTGATGAATACGGCGGAACCCAGGGACTTGTGACGCTTCACGATTTAATTGAAAACATAATAGGGGAAATTCCTGATAAATTTGATAAAGCCGAAAACAAAATAATTAAAAGAAAAGACGGCTCGCTGTTAGTTGATGGAATGACTGAATTACAGGTTGTATCCGATTATTTATCCGAGGATTTCAATTCGGATGAATACACAACAATTGGCGGATACTTAATGGCGGCATTGGGAAAAGTTCCTGCAGAGGGAGATTTGATAACAAAAGGCAATTATATTTTAGAAGTAATTGATATGGACGGAAAGCGAGTTGATAAAATACTTGTAAGAAAGACTGAAATAAATGACGAAACGGAAGCGTAAAGCGGAGATCGGAAAAATGGTCAATGGTGAAAGGTAAAGGGTTCAAACTTCGTACTCTTCCCGTAAAAAACACGGGACAGGCTGAATTTTGAATTTTTAATTCTAAATTTTGAATGATTGTTTGTCCGGCACAAAACGCCGGACTATCTTTTGTGAAAATGGGAAATCAATTATAAATTATACGTTTTGCATTATAAATTGCATTTAGTGCATTCTTTTGGTAGTTTTACAGAAATTTTTAGGGAATTAAAAGAGCATTAAATAACGGGTAAATTTATAATGCAGAAAACAAAGCTGATTGAAGAATTTTACAGAAAAATTAAAACCGCAAGCAAAGAATTAACAAAGAAAGAAGCTTTTAAGGATTTATTAAACAGGCTTTATCATTCCGATGCTGAAATAATTAAGATAGTAGATAAAATTACACTTGGCGCAGAAACAACAGTATTAAACATACCCAGAGCCGACCGACTGCATAAAGGCAGCGCGGACACTTTATATAACCGGATTATAATTGAATTTGAAAATGACCTCAGGGTTACAAACGAACATGCTAAGGAACAATTAGCAGGTTATATGCTCGGTCAGTTTAAAACCGGAGAAGGGTATAATTTTACTTTAATTGCTTCCGATTTTATTAACTGGAAAATTTATTCGCCCGATTTAAACTGTCTGGATAAATTGGATACATTACTGGAAGATGAAGTGGTATTGAATGAAGTTGAAAGCGCATCTTTCGTATTATCAGAAAAAAGTACCGAAGAATTTTATTATTGGATTGACCGCTTTCTTTTCAGGGAAGAAAAACAAAGAGCTACACTTAAACGCATCGAGGAAGCTTTTGGACATCAAAGCAATGTTTTTATTGAATCGTTAAGGGAATTAAAAGGCTGGTATAAAGAAGCTAAAAAGTTTGGTGAAGTTCAGGTAGCTTATGAACAGTGGCATAAATTTTTAAGTTTTGCTTACGGCACATTTGAAGGAAGCGAAGAGAACTTTTTAATTCATACTTACCTTAGCGTGTTTTCAAAAATGCTTGCTTACAGCGTTGTTTCGAATGATGATTACATTGATAACACCGAACTGAAAGAAATTTTAAGCGGCGAATTATTCCACAGATATAACATCAGAAATTTTGTTGACAGCGATTTTTTCCATTGGGTAAACGAGGAAAGGAATTTCAGGAATCTTAAAAAAATGTTCCGGCTGTTAGCTAATGAAATTGCCAATTTCGATTTTGAAAATGTTGATGAAGATATACTTAAAGGTGTTTATCAAGAATTAATTGATATTGATACCCGGCATACTTTAGGCGAATATTATACCCCCGACTGGCTTTGTGAAAGAATTGTTAATGAATTTGAATTTAAAGAAAGCGATAAAATATTAGACCCGTCCTGCGGTAGCGGTTCCTTCTTAAGGGCTGCGCTTCACAGGATTAAAAAATTAAACCCCGAATTAAAAAGCGAGCAATTAAATGAAATGATATACGGAATTGATATTCATCCGTTAAGCGTTCAAATTGCCAAAACTACTGTTTTGCTTGCGTTAGGGAAAGATATAACAAAATCTAAAAAACCTGTGCATATAAATGTAATTCTTGCAAACACACTTCTTGCGCCTGAAGGAGTTCATAGTTTATTCGGCAGCGAATTTGAAATGAAAATTGACAAAATGAGCTACAAACTTAATACACAGGTATTGGAAGACGTTCAATTGTTTGATGAAGCCCTGGAGATTTGCGAAAAGCTGGCTGACCAAACAATGAATATGAAAAATGAAACGATAGAAGTTTTTACCAACATATTGCAGCGGCAATTAAAAAGCGGAATAAACAAACAGATTTCAGATAGTTTTTACCAGATTTACGACGGGTTTAAAATTGCTAAAGAAAAAGGCAGAGACAGCATCTGGAAATTTATTGTGCAGAACCTTTACAAACCTTATTTCTATAAGGAAAGATTTAATTACGTGTTAGGCAATCCGCCATGGTTTACATACAGCGCAATAAGAAACGAAGAATACCAAAACACACTTAATGAGCTTGCAGTTAAATACAATGTAAAGCCGGAAAAGGTGGCAAACTTTCCTCATCTGGAAATTGCGGCTATTTTTCTTGCATATTGCAGCAGTTATTTTCTTAAAAACGGAGGGAAAATTGCTTTTGTACTTCCGCGCAGTTTTTTCAGCGCCGATCATCACGATAATACCCGGAGTGGAAAAGCAGAAGGTTTCAGAATTTCGGGTATATGGGATTTTCAGGGAATAAATCCGCTGTTCAGAGTGCCAAGCTGCGCTATATTCGCGGATAAAACAAACGGCAAAAAAGCAATTCCGGCGGCTGGAATTGACGGCAGCGGGTTTACCGGAAAACTGAAAGAGCATAACTGCAATTTAGAAAATGCAAAAGAATTATTAACGGAAACCCCGGTTAAATGGCATTATGTTAAGCAGGGCGGTTCTTCTGCTTTTTCGAACATAAAAACAAAAACAAGACTTGAAGAAAATCCGTACAAAAAACTTTTCAGGCAAGGCGCAACCATAGTGCCGAGGTCTTTTTATTTTGTTGATATAAATCAGGAAATGCCTGATGACTTTGAAGACAGAATAATAAATATTAAAACGGCAGAAGCAATAAAAGCCGATGCAAAAAAACCGTGGAAAGATCAGGAAATGAAAGGTAAAATGGAAAGCAGATTTTTCTTCCGCACAGCGTTGGCAAAAAGCATTCTTCCTTTTACGCTTTACAAACCGGATATTATTGTTTTGCCCGTGATGATTAAACCGGATGAAACAGGAAAAAGGAAAACCCATCTTTATTCTTCTCTCGAATTAAGAAGGGAAGGTTACCTTGAAGCTGCAAAATGGTTTAAAAGCGTTGAGGATATTTGGGATTTATTGAAGACAGATAATAACAAGGAAATGACAAGTTTTAATTACTTAAACTGGCAAAACAAACTCACTGAGCAGAATCTTGATGCAAGGTATTTAGTTCTTTACAACACTTCCGGCAAAGATGCAATCAGTTTGGTACTTGATAGGAATAACATTGATTTACAATTTTATGCAGATGCAAAGATATATTTAATGGCAACTGAAAACGAAAAGGAAGCAAAATATTTATCGGCAATACTTAATTCATCAATTCCAAACGAAAGAATGAAGGATTTCCAAACAACAGGTTTGTTTGGTGCAAGAGACATTCACAAAAAAATCCTCGACATATACTATCCCAAATTTGACGAGAACAACGAACTGCATTTAAAACTTGCAGAGCTAAGCGGCGCTGCACATAAAAAAGCAAAGGAATATCTCGAAGCAAATCCGCCGCAAAAAGAACTTTCGGCAAACCTTCTCGGCAGACTGCGCCTTGAAATTAAAAAACATCTCTCCGCCGAAATGCAAGAGATTGATAAGCTGGTTAAAAAGGTTGTGGGGTGAGAGGATAATGAATGAACAAATATAATAATATCGGAGTCAATAATGAAAACTACTTCAATCCTTGCAGAATTATTAGTTATAGGAACAGTAAGCTTAGGCTGGATAAAACCTATTATTGATGGTTTAATAAAATACGAAGTATTTAAAAATGAATTTTCTGACTACTATATTTACTACCTAATAGTAGTTATTTATTTATTAGGTATTGTGCTAAACTATATTTCAGATCGGTTTTTCTATTACTATGATGCAAGACAAGTAAATAAATACGGTAATAAACAAAAGATACAACTTTTAAGATGTAAGCTTCTATTATTGTCAGCTGAGGTGAATTCATATATGTCACAAAAAAGAAGTATCATTAGAATTTTTCGTGCAAGTGCGTTTAATTTTCTGATGTATGCGGTAGTGGCTTTGTGCTCTCTTTATGAACCATATTTAAAAGCAAATTGCTTTGTTTTGTTTTTAATGTCATTATGTCTTTCAATTATATTTTTTTTAGGGTACCATCATACACTTAATGGATATTTTAAATATATAACTGTTATGGGAGATCTTATTAATGAGCGAACAAATTGATAATATTAAAGAAAAAAAAGAGAAAATTGAACATTATAAAAGATTAGCCCAGACAATAAAGGCAAATATCACTTCGCGGAAAAGACCATTAATTGTTGAATTTTCTGGGTTACCTAAATCAGGGAAAACAACAGTAGTAAATAGTTTGGCTCTTTTTTTGCGCAGAAACGAAATTCCAACAATTATTATTACTGAAAGAGCAACAGTTTGTCCAATAAAGAATAAAGAACATCCTGATTTTAATATTTGGACAGGGTGTACATCACTAATAAATATGCTTAATTATAAACAACGGGATGATTATTTTGTAATAATAATCGATAGGGGGATATTTGATACCCTTATATGGTTAAATCTTTTAAATCAAAGCGGAAAATTAAATGATAATGATCTTAAAACTTTTGAAAATTTTTTCTTGCTCGAAAGATGGAGAACCAAAGTAGATTTAGTCATTTGTATGAAAACATCTATTGAGAAATCACTCGAAAGAGAATTTAAAGATCTTCTTACAGATATTGAAGGCTCAATAATGAATAAGCCATTTCTAACAAAGTTTCTCGAAGTTATGGAGTATGCAGTTAACACTTACAAAACTAAATTTAAAAAACTTATTGAAATAGATACAAGTGATATGTCAACAATTGTCGGAGTGGAAAAAGTAATTTCTGAAGTAATACAGAGTCTTGAAATCCTTTCTAACGAGGAGCTTATTACAATTCCAAAAGAACATTTTAAAGACAAGTTAGATAATATTGGTTTTGAAAAAGATAGGAATAAATTTCAAACGCTGGAAAGAATTATTAAAAAGCATCAAAAAATAGTGAGAAGAAAAGATGCTGAGGAAGATATAGGTCTTGTTCAGATTATTGTATGTGCTATCCTTACTTATAAAAATAAAATTGCAATAGTAACAAAAAATGAAATTGGAAATAGAAGATTGCATAATAAAAAAATGATATGGGCTGGTGGTCACCTACAGTTTAATGATGCTGATGAATATCCTGAATTAACAATATTAAAATCAATGAAAAACTGTTTAAAACGTGAACTTCAAGAAGAATTTGAAATGGACTATGATACTGATATCACTTCTAATTGGAAAGGAATTGTTTATGATAACACGCACCCAAAATCATTACTCCATTTAGGTGTTGTATTTCAAATTGATATTAAAGATGAATTTATGATGAGAACACTAGATAAGAAGAATTTTCGCGAACTATCTGGGCAAGGTAACTATATTGAGTTTGTAGATTTAGATCAAAAATATTTCAGGGAGAATAATGTTGAACTTGAACCATGGAGTGTTGATATTCTAAGTTCTCTATTTAATATCACAACCAAAATAACTAAAGACAGTTCTCAAATGGTTATTTTTTAACTTTTTCCCAGCCCGGTAGCCGTTGCTCCTGCCGGAATATAAAATTGAGTTAACCTATTTGTTAATTAAAAACGGAAGTTACGCTGGAAGACGGAAAAATGGCAAAGAGAAATGAAATGGATGAAAATAAAGAAAGTGGTAGTGCACTAACCCACCCTTGCCCTCCCTTTAACAAAAGGGAGGGATATTTTCTCCCCTTTTTGTCCGGCTTTGACAGATGCTAAAGGGGAGGACAAAGGCTTGCCCGGCTCTGACGCGGAGGGGTTCGGAGAATATGAATGACAAAACACTATAATTAACCAGAATTCAAAGAGCGCCTCGGGCTTTTACGAAAGGAAATGACATTTTGTGAAAAGATAGTATGGACACATTTTCGAAAAAAGCAATTAAAAGTACGACTTTTATAGGAGCTATACACACCCCTTTTTCCCTTCTCAAGAGGGGACTTGTTTAATTGACGGTGATGTTCATAATTTACCGGAATAAAAGGAATACGATTTAACACGCCAGAAATATTTAGAGAACTTCGGGGTAAGGTTTATAAGAATCACAAATAAAGAATTAATTGGCAACCCGTATAAAGAGTTTGAAAATATTGAAAGTGGAATTGAGGGTTTAATACCAGAAGTTTTTGCCTGCCGCGGGTCATTCCGTGGCGTACAAAGTGACGGCGGGCTATCAAAACGCCGTTATTCAGCTTTAGGTGAAGTATTTAATAATTTTTTCAAGTTAGTTTTTATTCTGAAAATAAAGAATACTGCTGCAAATACAAGTCCAACCGAAAGGGCAATCCAAATTCCTGCAACACCCCAATTTATAACAAAACCAAGATAATAGCTTAACGGAATGCTAATTATCCAGTAGCAGATAAAAGCTATAATCATCGGGATTTTAACATCAACCATTCCACGTAAAATTCCTAACGAAACGGCTTGCGCCCCGTCAAAAATCTGGAAAAATGCAGCAATAATCAGCAGTGAAGATGCAATTGAAATAACTTCAGTATCATTAACAAAAATATACGGTAAAATATTTTTGAGAATTATAAAAAGCACGCCGAAACAAAACATCAAAGAAACTCCCATCAAAAGAGCAACATAGGCCGTTTTTTTTAGTTCGGTATAATTTTCCCTGCCCAATTCGTTCCCCACTCTTATTGTTGCCGTAGAGGCAATTCCAATTGTAGTTAAAAAAGTGAATGATGCAAGACTTAAAGCAATTTGATGAGCTGCAAGAGCTTTGGCGCTTATCCATCCTACCATTACGGCAGCAAGTGAAAACGCACCGACTTCAAAAAACATTTGCAAAGAGGTAGGTGCACCCACCTGAAAAATTTTTCTCATAACTTTTGCACTTATTTCTTTGAACTGTATGTAAGGATTATAAACCTTAAACCTGTCAGATTTAGTTACGTACAGCATAATTGCAACCGCAACAAAAATCCTTGTAATTAATGTTGCATAACCTGCGCCGTCAAGTTCAAGCCGCGGCATCCCGAATTTCCCGGTAATTAATATCCAATTACCGGCAGCATTAATAAAATTAGCTAAAAAATTTACAACCGTTGGCGGAATTGTTTCTCCAAGTCCGTCAAGAAACTGCCTGTAACTTTGAAAAATCATTAACGGGAAAACAGAAAAACTTACTATTCTCATATAGGAGGAAGCGAGATTAACAACTTCCTCGGGCTGATCAAGATATTCTAAATAGAAAGAAACTGTATAACTTGCCGCAAACAAAAAAAATGAAAAGAATAAATTGACAATTAAGGAATTCCGCAATAAAATGCCGCAATATTTTTTATTGCCCCCGCCTTTTGCTATTGCCACAAGGGGAGTTATTGCCACGCTCATTCCTATTCCTAAAACAAGAATAATAATGAATAAACTGTTTACCAATGATGAAGCAGCAAGGGGAACAGGACCTACCAGTTTGCCAACCATCGCGCTGTCAACAATTCCCAGCATCATATGAAAAATGAAACCGAGTGAAATGGGAACAGATAGTTTAATTGTCTCTTTTAAGTGATATTTAATATTCATTGGAATAAAAAGGTGTTAACAATATTTTTTAGAATCCGACTGCAAAGTAACGGAATAATTAAGGAAAAATTAAATGTAAATAATAGTATTTCTTATATTGCACCGATAAATATGAAAAAAAATACTAATAACATAATAATCCTATTCAATAAACCTTATTTGGTGGTTTCGCAGTTTACGGGCGAAGGAGTAAAAAAAACATTAGCGGAATATATAAAAATACCGGGTGTTTATCCTGCCGGCAGACTAGATTACGATAGTGAAGGGCTGCTTGTTTTAACAAATTCAGGAGCTTTGCAAAATAAAATTTCTTCTCCGGAATATAAATTGCCTAAAACCTACTTAGCTCAAGTAGAAAATGAAATTACCGAGAAAAGTCTGGATAACCTGAGAAAAGGAGTTTTATTAAAAGACGGATTAACAAAACCTGCAAGTGTTAGAAAAATAACTCCTCCGGATATTTGGGAAAGATTTCCGCCGATACGTGAACGCAAAAATATACCTGTAAGCTGGCTGGAAATTAAAATAACCGAAGGCAAAAACAGGCAGGTCCGGAGAATGTGCGCATTAGTGGGAAATCCTGTTTTACGGTTAATTCGTTTTTCGGTAGGGAATTGGTCAATTGAAAATATCAAACCTGGTGAATATAAAATTATAAAAATATAATACTTCAGGACTGCCGGTTTTTAATCTCCTCAATCAAATTGGGCAGCACCTCCATTGCATCGCCGATAATTCCAAAATCGGCATACCGGAAAATCGGCGCATCTTTATCTTTGTTTATTGCTATTATTTTTTTAGAATTTCTCATTCCTGCCAAATGCTGTACTGCTTCCGAAATTCCAACGGCAATATATAAATCGGGTGAAACAGATATGCCGGTTTGCCCTACCTGCTCGCTTTGCGGTCTCCAGCCGGCATCAACCGCTGCCCTGGAAGCTGCAGCCGAGCCGCCTAAAAAAGAGGCAAGTTCTTCAATCAATCTGAAGTTTTCGGGAGAAGTCATACCTCTTCCGCCGGCTACAATTACTTTCGAATCGGATAGATTTCCGATATTATTTGCGGAAATATTTTTTATCAGATAATTGTTTATTTGAGGAGCTGATTTATTTACACTAATTTCATAAGGAGAAACCAGATTTCCGGCTACTGAAAAAGCATTGAAACGGAGAGTAAAAAGTTTAATAGAACTGCTTGCTTTAATTTCGGCAACAGCTTTGCCCGAATACACATTTTTTTTAGCTTTAATTTCGTTATCCGAAATTATAAATCCGGTACAGCCGGTAACAATTCCGCTGTTAGTTTTTGCGGAAATAAATGAAGCAAGCTCTTTTCCGAAAAACGTATCTCCGAAAAGAATAATTTCCGTATCGGTGTTAAGGACAAAATTCAGCAGAATATTCTGGCAATTAAAAGAAAAAGGATTTTTAAAACTGTCATCCTCAATAACAGTAAGGGTAAAATCCGAATTTGATTTTATTGAGGTTTTATCAAAATTCTTGCTGCAAAATATTACAGCTTCAATTTGCCGGTTGCTATCCTTATTTATATGACCGGCAGCTGCCAGTAATTGTAAGGAAATCTCTTTAATCTTATCATTGTCCTGTTCGAGAACAGCAATTATTTTTTTACCCAAATGGAGCTCCTAAAAATCTTTTGATTCATTTTTCAAAAAGTCAGCTAATTCTTTTACAGAATCTTTGCTGTAATTTAAAATCTTGCAGACTTTCTTTTCCGAAGATATTTTATAACTTGAAATATCGCAGAAACTTTTGGCAGAATCAGCAGCTATTTCCTCAATCGGTATTTTTTTTGCATTCATTATTCCCTTTAACGAGGCATATCTTGGTTCGTTCAAACCCTTTTGCGTTGTAATAATTGCAGGACTTGATGTTTCCAAAGACATCACTCCGTTATCTGTCTGAATTTCCGCGCAAATCGTTTTTTGTGTGATATCTAATTTTACCGCGGGCGGTAAGTAATTAAAATCCAAAATATCTGCAACAATTTTTCCTGTAACAGCACTGTCAAAGTCAACTTTCTGTTTGCCGAAAAAAACCAAATCAAAATTTCTTTTTTTAATTTCGGATGCCAGCATTTTTGCTACGGATAATGAATCAATCCGGTCATCCGTTTTTAATAGAACTGCGTAATCACATCCGATTGCAAGTGCCTTTCGAATAATTTCTTTATTTTGTTCATCGCCAACACTTATAACGCATATTTCACCGCCTAGTTTTTCTTTGGTCCTAACAGCTTCTTCAACAGCGTACTCATCATAAGGATTTATAATATATTTTCCGGTAAATGATAATGAAGTATTATCCTCGCTGATTATAAGTTCAGATTCTGTTTCGGGAACTTTATCTATGCATACACCGATTTTCACAATAATCCTTTGAAATATTAAAATAAAGAGCAAATTTAAGTATATACAACAAAAAATAAAATTAAAATAAGAAGAAGTTATTTCGATAATTACTAAAAAATTCTTATTCTATGGATAAAAAGAAACCTTCTGTTAACCAGCTTGAAAAGCAGATTAAAATTTTAACTGCACGCGTTAAGGAACTTGAAAAAGAAGAATTGATGCGTACAAAAACAATGAAAGCTTTAAGCGAAAGCAACGACCGTTTCAGTTCCTTGATAGAAGAAGCTCCGGATGCCATAATTCTTGTAGACCCTAACACTGGTATGGTCCTTTATGCAAATCCTTTTGCTTCTGAACTATTAAAAGGCGAACACGATGAAATTGTAGGAAAATTTCAAAATGATCTTTTCCCGCAGAATGATAACGAAGAATATTTGCGTGAATTTAAAACAGAAGAAAAAAGCCTTTATGTAAAAAAATATCCGAGAAGATTTGAAAATAAAATTAAACGCTGCGACGGTGTTGAAATTCCTGTTGAAGCAGCTGCAAAAACACTTTTAGTTGATGGCGATCTTTTGCTTATGTGCATCTTAAGGGATATGTCAGTTCATAAAAAAATGGAAGACGATTTAAGGAATGCAAAGATTAAAGCTGAAATGTCGGATAAGCTTAAAAGTGATTTCCTTTCTCAAATTTCGCACGAAGTCCGTACACCTATAAATACAATTGTTAATTTTACAAATATTTACCGAGAAGAAATATTATCTAAATTCAGTCGGGAAGAAGCTGAAGAAATAGATTACGGTTTTAAAGTAATTGACAAAGCGGCAAACAGACTAATCCGAACTATCGATTTGATGGTTAACTTATCGGAAGTATCAAGCGGCACATACGCAGGAAGACCCGAAATAATTGATTTGGTAAAGGATATTATCAACCCTCTTGCAAAAAAATATTCTGATTTATGCTTAACGAAAAAAATAAACTTTGAAATTGAAAATCAAACAAGAGCTGTTGTAACAGCCGATATCTTTTCGATAAAGCAAATATTTGAAAATATTTATAATAACTCAGCACGCTTTACTGAAAATGGAGTTATAAGAACTACTATTTTAAAAGAAAAAGAAAAAATATCAGTTGTTATTTCCGATACAGGAATAGGTATATCAAAAGAGTATTTGCCTTATGTATTTGATACGTTTTCTCAGGAAGAACAAGGATATACAAGAAGCTTTGAAGGTAATGGATTAGGTTTGGCCTTAGTTAAAAAATACTGCGAACTCAATAAAATTAATATTACGATAAAAAGTGTTAAAGGTCAGGGTACAGAAGTAATTTTAACTTTTAATAGATAATTTTACGGATTTAATTCCCAGATTTATTTAAATTTTCTATCATATTAATAAAATATAATAAACATGCACAATCCCTTAAAATTACTACTCTTAATTTGGTCGCTTCTTATTATTACATCTAATTATGCTCAGAATATAATTTGCAGCGGATGTAATAAAAAGATTGAAGGAACATATCTGAAAATTGATAATAAGTATTTTCATTCCCAATGCTTTATCTGTGAAAAATGCGGTAAAATGATTGAAGGAAATTATCATAAAGAATCTAATAAGTATTACCATTCTTCTTGTTATGCCGAGGTATTTATAGGGAAATGCGAAGTATGCAAGAAAGCGATTGAATCGGAATACATTGTAAAAGACGGGAAAAAATACCATCCCGAATGTTTTAATGAAAGGGTAGCACTAAAATGCAGTATTTGCCGCGAAGTTATAAACGATGAATATTTTAATGACTTTTACGGGAATTCGTATCACGCTATTCACGAAAAAGAATATCCCAAATGCGATAATTGCAGACGGCTGATTTGCAGTGCAATTACTGGCGGAGGGAAAGTTATATCCGACGGAAGAAACTTGTGCAATATTTGCTTAAAAAATGCTGTTAAATCCGAAAAAGAAATAAATAATCTTTATAAAAAAGTTTTATCCCAATTGAACAAAGACGGATTTAAAATTATTACTAAAGATATAAAAATATTTTCTGCCGATAGAAAGATACTGAAAAAAGCTGCCGGTGATAGCTATATGGAAAATATGAAAGGTTTTTGTGTTTCGGATAAAAAGACGATTATCGGTTTGGCAAAAAACAAATCCTGGACAAAGCACTCAATATATATATTGAATAATATTCCTGCTGTATTTATAGAATCTACAATTGCTCACGAGTTAATGCATATATGGATAACGCAAAATACAAAAGGGGAGCAGGATGATGATTTTATTGAAGGTAGCTGTAACTATTTAAGCTATCATTATCTGCGGAACAATAATTCGGAAGATGCAAAAGTTATTAAAGAATTTATTATGAAAGATAATAGTATAATTTACGGTGATGGTTTCAGGAAAGTTTATAAAAAAATGAAAGGTATGCCGCTTAACCATTTATTCAGTTTATTACGACAGAGAAAAAGTATTTAAAATTAAGCAATATATTCAAATGTTGAATTAGGACTTTTAGGTGTAACCTGCTGTGGCTGATTAGATATAAGCATATTAATAATCTGCTGATCCATTTCCATTTGATTTTTTAATATTTTAAAACCGATATTAGATAGAACGTTGTTTCCTTGCTCAATATTTTTAAGCATTTCGGTATATATATGAGTATCAGTTATTTCCATGTCACTTTTTTTTAATATTATCGAAATTAGCATTAAAAAGTTTAATGCTATAATTATTACAATAATTAAAACTTTGTAAAAAAAAAAAAGATTAGTAAGTTTTCGGATACAAAAATAAAAATTATTCTATTATTAAATTTAATGAGGTTAAAGAATGGCTGTTTTAATTACAGATGAATGTATTTCTTGCGGCGCTTGCGAAGCAGAATGTCCTAATGAAGCTATTTATGAAGCTGGAACTCCCTGGGTTTTAGGCGGAAAAGAAAATCCTGCATTATCGGATGATTATACTTATGTGGTTCCTGATAAATGTACTGAATGCGTTGGTTTTTATGATGAACCTCAGTGTATTTCTGCTTGTCCTACTGAAGCGATTATATTGGATCCTAACAGAAAGGAAACTAAAGAAGAACTTATGGCAAAGAAAGAAAAACTTGATCAGATTGGAAGATAAGATTATCTATTTGATGAAACAAAAAACCCCGGCAATCCGGGGTTTTTTGTTATCAGCCTAAATAGGCAATTAAATTTTTACTTCTCGAAGTATGTCTCAGGCGTCTTAAAGCCTTTTCTTTTATCTGTCTCACTCTTTCACGGGTAAGATTAAGTATTTCGCCAATTTCTTCTAAAGTAGCAGAGTGTTCACTGTTAAGTCCGAAATAAAGTCTGATGACTTTAGCTTCTTTTTCCGATAATGTTGAAATAGCTCTTTCAATATCATCTTTAAGAGATTCAGTCATTAAACTTGTATCTGGTGAAGGCTGCTGATCGTTTGCCATAATATCCAGCAAACTGTTTTTGCTATCGTCACCTTGTCCGATAGGGGCATCAACTGATATATGCCTGCCCGAATTTTTTAGTGCATTGGCAACTTCGTCAATATCCATATCAAGTTTCTGAGCAATTTCAGAATTGCTGGGAATTCTTTCGTATTCTTGTTCGAGAGCAATAGAAGCTTTAACAACTTTGTTTAATTCGCCAACTCTGTTCAATGGCAGTCTTACCATTCTTGATTGATCGGCAATTGCCTGAAGAATTGACTGACGGATCCACCATACAGCATAAGAAATAAATTTAAAACCTCTTGTTTCATCAAAACGTTTAGCAGCTTTAATTAATCCTAAATTACCTTCATTAATTAAATCACTGAGCGATAAACCCTTATTTTGATATTGTTTGGCAACACTTACAACAAATCTTAAATTTGCTTTAACTAATTTTTCAAGTGCCAGCTGATCGCCTTCTTTAATTTTATTTGCAAGAATTATTTCTTCTTCAGGCGTTATTAAATCGACCTTGCCAATTTCTTGTAAATATTTGTCCAAAGACTGGCTTTCGCGGTTGGTGTATTGCTTAACTATTTGCAAATCAAATCCTCCTTGATTATTATCATAAATAAAAAAATTATTTTACTGCGGCAAAACAATTTTTGAATTTAGTAAGTCATATTTTCCTCAGAAAATTTTTATAAAATAACATTTAATTTACACAAATTATCGCAAAAAAGACAGCTAAATTGTAGTGCAAAATTTTATATGTAATATTAATCACTTTTAAATATTTTACGATAATTACCCGTTTATACTAATTAAGTATATAAAAAAGTTCAATAGTGATAAATAATAGCACATTATTTAAACTTAAACAAAAGAAAGCTCACGTCATCGCTTGGAACTTTACTGTCGCTCCAAACTCTTATACTATTTGTCAGTTCGTCAGCAATTTCTTTAACCGGTTTATTAACAACACCTTTCATAATTTCAATTATACGCGAATAGTTTAACTTTTCTCCCTGAGGATTTTCTAATTTGGGAAATCCTTCGGTCATTACTAAAATGATATCATCTTTATTAAAAATAAAATGTTTTGTTTCGAATTCATTATAGGATATACTACCTATTGGCGAAGTTCTGAATAAAATTTGTTCGATTTCGGATGTCTTTGATCGGTAAAGCAGTATAGCAGGCATTCCAGCGGATATAATCTCGAGTATATTTCCTTTTATCCTTCCAATTGTTAATGCCATTGTAAGAATACCGGAGCCTAATTTCGAAAGCGTATAATCAAATTCCGATATCAGATTTCCAAGCTCTTCGTTACTTCCGTTTGTTAAAAAAAGACTTTTTGTTGCTGCAGTCATAATTACTGATTTTATTCCTCTGCCGTTAGAATCGCCTATTATAAAGGTAAGCGCTTTTTCTTCTTCATCAAGAAAGAAATCGAAATAATTACCACCAACCTCATTTGAGGTTTTCATATAAGCATCAATATCAATATTGGGCATTTCAGGAAAAGTGTTAGGAATTAAAGAAAGTTGTATTTGTCGGGCTTCTTCAACTTCATTTTCTTTTCTTGTGTTTTCGGCTTCTAAAAGCCTTTGGGCTATCTCTTTTTTCTTATATTCTTTTTCTTTTTGAATTGCTTTTTCATTCTGATTCTGCAAATCTTCAATTTTCGATTCCAATAATCGGCTTCTTTCGCTGAACATTTTTGCAAGATATAAAGCTATTGCAGCAACATTTATTAAAGTTAAAATCTGACTTACATTTACAATGATAAAAATTGCATCCCCGAAGAAAAGCTGATTTGCAAAATTTGCCAGAATTAGAATCCAATTAATTGTAAATACCACTCCGGATATAATAATAAATTTACTGCCATTGTAATTTTGACTATAAATAACGTAAGAATTTTTTGAGGCAATTATACAAATACCTGCAAAAACTAATATTATAAAATGCGGAGAGTATTCGAATTGAGGATAAACTAAGTTAACAATAAATGCTGCCGAAGTTGCTGAAACGTAAATCCAAACTGATTTGGAAAAAGATTCGTTAATAACAAATTGGTAAAATAAAAGCATCATAACAGAAGAAAGCAGTAATCCGGCTAAAGCTGTTTTATTCGAAAAATCATTATCAAAAAAAATGAACGAATCGGGATAAAAAGCTGCAAGAAAAAATATAAATGAACCAAAGAGATAAAAGCTAAAGAACAAGAATGATTTTCTTCTATTAAAAAAATAAAAAATTAAGAATATCAAAGAAAAAGATAAAAAAGCATAAAAACTGAATATTCCGGTATCTAAACCTTGTAATGGTTTTTCAACTTTTGCGTTAATATTTGCAACTTTTATACTAAAATAATCCCAAATGTTTTTGAATCTTAAAAACTTGGAGTGCTTGTCAATATTTTTTATATTGTAATAAATTGCAATAAACTTAGCATCGTTTTTATCGGGAGAAATCAAGATTTTTCTGTTTTTTGCAATCTCAGGTTTAAATACATCGCTCGAATCATTTTTAAAACCTTCGCGGTAAATAATTTCATTTCCGTAATAAACTATAGTGCTGCCGAAGAAACTGAAATCAATTTCCAAAACATCGTTGCTGTTGGACGGTTCAATCTTTCCAACTAGCCAAAAACTTTCACGAATTTTATTTACGATATTTTCGGTTATTCCATTCTCTTTGATAATTAAAGAATCGAGAGAAGTATATATTTCCGGAATATCTCTGATTTTAATTTTATCCTGAATTGTATAACGCCATATATTTTGTCCGCTTGAAACGGATAAAAACATAAATAAAATTAAAAATCGCAGTAAAAATACTATCGTTGATTTCAATTTTACTCCAATGTAATTTAAATCACAAAAAGTGCAAATTTTTATTAATTTCATTATCGAAGATCACAGAAAAATTTTTACAATCAATCTAATAAAAAAGATATCTTTTTAAGCTTTTATCGGCTTAATAAAAAATATTGGAGAATATTAAGTATTATTTCTATTTTTACTAACTGTATTTTTATGTGTTAGCAGAAAATTAAAAAGAATAAATAATAATTAAGGAGCAGTATGTTTCATTCAATTGTTATGGTTAAACAAGTGCCTGATACTGCAAATATTTCGGGTAAAGTTATGAAAGATGACGGTACTGTTAACCGTGCAAAACTACCTGCAATATTTAATTACGAAGATCAGGTTGCTCTTGAATTTGCACTTCAGATAAAAGAGAAACATGGCGGGAAAGTAACAGTTGTTACAATGGGTCCTGCCAGAGCATCGGATATGTTGCGTGAATGTTTGTATATGGGAGCAGATGAAGCTTATTTAATAAGCGATAGAAAGTTTGCCGGTTCGGATACCCTTGCAACTTCGTATGTACTCAGCGAAGCAATAAAAAAAATTGGTGATTACGATTTTATATTTGCCGGCAGACAGGCAATTGATGGCGATACTGCACAAGTAGGACCGCAGACTGCCGAAAAATTGAAAATACCTCAAATTACTTATGCCGAAGAAATTGTTGATATCAAAAAAGATAAAATAAGAATTAAAAAGAAAATTGACGGCGGTTTTGAAGTTTTGGAAAGCAAACTTCCTGTTCTTATTACAGTATTGAAAGATGCAGTAAATCCACGACCTTTTTCTGCAAAAAGAGTAATGGCATACAAAGGTGCAAAATCTCTTATGGATCTTGAAAAAATGGTTGAAGATAATTCTCTGCTCTATATCGATAAACTTTTAGAAGAATACAAGGATAAAAATCTTTTTATAAATACTTTAACGATGGATGATTTACAACTTGATGCTGAAAGATGCGGAACAAGCGGATCGCCAACAAAGGTTCATAAAGTTGAATCGGTAGTTTTAGCCGGCGGCGGCGATAAAGTGAAAATTGCACCAACCCGTGAAGGTTTGGGTGAACTTATTGAAAAACTTATGTCTGACCATATTTTAGGGTAACGGAAATGAAAAATGAAAAAAATGAAGTCTGGGTATTTATTGAAAACAGAAACGGAAAACCTGCAGATGTAAGTATGGAACTTACCTGTAAAGCCGCAAAGCTGGCTGCCGATATGGACGGTATAGTTAGAACCATTGTTATCGGACATAATGTTAAAAATATTGCGGAAGAGACATTCAAATATGGTGCAAACGAATGTTATATTATAGATAACCCGGCATTGGAACAATATTTAACAATGCCATACAGCAGAATAATGAATGATCTCATAAAAACCTATCAGCCGAGGATTGTACTTTTTGGAGCTACTGTTATTGGCCGGGATCTTGCTCCGCGTGTTGCTTCAAATACTTTAAGCGGATTAACAGCCGATTGCACAGATTTGCAGATAGATGATGTTGTGTATTTGAAAAATGAATATCCTAAAATACTTTTGCAGATACGTCCGGCTTTCGGAGGAAACATTATTGCCACTATTATTACTCCCGAAAATCCCGTTCAGATGGCAACAGTCCGCGAAGGAGTTATGGAATTATCTCCACTTAAATCGCCTAATAAAATAAATATAACAGAAGTTGAATATATTTCTGATCCTATTGATGAATTAATTAAAATAATTGAACAGCACAGGGAAGAAAATAAAGTTAATTTAAAAGCTGCTCCTATTATTGTTGCAGGAGGTTATGGATTAGGAACAAGAGAGAATTTTAAACTTCTTGAAGAACTTGCCCACGTACTTGGCGGGGAAGTTGCAGGAAGCCGCGCCGCTGTTGATGCAGGATTTGTAACTCCCGACAGGCAGATAGGGCAGACTGGTGTTACAGTTCGTCCGAAACTATATATCGCAGTAGGAATATCCGGCGCAATACAGCATCGTGCCGGAATGCAGGAATCAAACAAGATAATTGCAATAAACAACAATTCCGAATCTCCCATATTTGAAATTGCTCATTATGGAATTGTTGGCGATGCAGTTCAAGTAATTCCATTATTAATTGAAACTTATAAACAAAAATTGAAGTAGAGGAAAAAATGCCAAATTACTTCCTGGATAATCCCGACGTTTTATATCATTTTAATAAATTAAATATTAAAGATATAGTTGAAATTATTGAAGATAATTACGAAGAATCAAAAAAATATAATTATGCTCCGGTTAATTACGAAGATGCAATGGAAAATTATCGTAAAATTCTTGAAGTAACCGGAGATATAGCCGCAAATTACATTGCAGAAAGAGCTGCAAGCGTTGATGAGCAGGGTGCAATGTATAAAAACGGAAAAGTTGAATATGCCGACGGTACAAAAGAAAACTTAAAACAGCTTTCGCAAGCCGATTTGATGGGAATGATACTCCCCAAAAAATACGGCGGATTACATTTCCCTTTTGTAATTTATGTTATGGCAATTGAGGTGGTTGCACGGGCAGATGCTTCGTTGATGAACATTTTCGGTTTGCAGGATATTGCCGATACAATAAGAAAATTCGGTTCGGAAGAACAAAAACAAAAGTATCTGCCAAAATTTACTACAGGCGAACATACAGGTGCAATGGCCTTAACAGAACCTGATGCAGGTTCCGATTTGCAGGCTTGTAAACTTCAGGCTTATCAAAATGAAAAAGGACAATGGTTTCTTAAAGGAGTTAAAAGATTTATTACAAACGGAAACGGAGATGTTCTGCTTGTTTTAGCCCGCAGCGAAGAAGGCACAAAAGATGCTAGAGGTTTAAGTCTTTTTGTATGCTATGGTGATGAAACTGTAAAAGTCCGGCGCATTGAGCATAAATTAGGAATTCACGGTTCTCCGACATGTGAATTACAGTTTAACGACACGCCGGCAGAACTTATTGGAAACAGAAGATTCGGACTTATTAAATATGTATTCGATCTTATGTATCGTGCAAGAATGGGCGTTTCGGCGCAGGCATTGGGAATTTCGCAAGCGGCTTACGAAGAAGCCTTGAAATATGCAAAAGAAAGAGAACAATTCGGAAAGTCAATTTATAACATACCTGCTGTAAGCAATATGCTTATTGATATGAGAGTACTTTTAGAAGCCAACAGAAGTCTTTATTACAGCACGGCTGTGCTAGTTGATAGAAAAGAACTGACTGAAGAAAAAATTGAAAGAATGAAAGCAAAAGGTCTTTCAGTAACAGAAGAAACTGCAAATCTTAAGAATTATACAAAAATTGCAAACCTTTTAACACCTTTATGTAAATATCTTATTGCTGAAGGAGCAAATAAAATTACTTATGATGCTCTGCAGATACATGGCGGAACTGGCTATATGAAAGAATTTAAGGTAGAACGTTTAGCCCGAGATGCAAGAATTACAAACATATACGAAGGTACTTCCCAATTGCAGATAGTTGCTGCTTCCGGTGGAGTAATTAATGACGTTCTTTCAGATTATTTTAATAAAAAAGCTGCAAAGGAATATAAAGGAGCATTGGCTTCGTTAGCAGTAAACATTGCTGAAATCCGTGAAATATTCAACGAGTGCTTAAAATATGTTATGGATAAAAAAGATAACAACTATCAGGATGTTGCTGCAAAAGATTTAGTTGAACTTTACAGTTATATATTTATCGGCTACCTTCTTCTTGAAGAAGCAGAAACTGAACCTTCAAAAGTATTTATTGCAAGAAGATATGTTCTAAAATCACTCGCCGAAGCAAGAAAAAACGCAGAATCTATTAAAAGTGAAGTTTTTTCGGATGTATATCACGCAGATAAGATTCTTGTGTAATTTAATTGAAATTAATTTAAAGGAGAGAAGGGAAAGAAAATGTCTATAGCAAGTAAAATATTCGATTTTTTTACAAGAAAATCGAAAGTAAAAGAAGGCGGGGGAGTTCAAGCAATTCAAAAACAATACTCGCTTGGTAAAATGACAGCGCGCGACAGAATTAATTATCTGCTTGATGATAATTCTTTTCACGAATTAGATCTGTTTGTTGAGCATAATTGCAAAGATTTCAATATGGATAAAAAATCATTGCCTGCCGACGGTGTAGTAACTGGTACGGGAACAATATTCGGTCAGCCGGTCTGTATTTTTGCACAGGATTTTACAGTTGCTGGAGGTTCTTTGGGATTAATGCACGCTCGAAAAATTACCAAAGTTATGGATCATGCAATAAAAATGGGTGTACCGTTAATTGGAATAAACGATTCAGGCGGAGCTCGTATTCAGGAAGGTGTAAATTCACTTGCAGGATACGGTGAAATATTCTATCGCAATACATTAGCTTCGGGAGTTATACCGCAAATATCTGTAATTTTAGGACCTTGTGCCGGCGGTGCGGTTTATTCACCTGCTTTAACCGATTTTGTTTTTGTAGTTGATCAGATTTCAAAAATGTTTATTACTGGTCCAGAAGTTATAAAAACGGTTTTAGGCGAAGAAGTAACAATGGAGGACCTCGGCGGAGCGCGTGTTCAGACCGAGGTAACTGGAAATGCTCATTTTTTTGCTTCCAATGAAAGAGAATGTTTCGATCAGGTTAAAAAACTACTTTCCTATATTCCTTGGAATAATTATACCAGAGCAAGAAAAACAGATATAAGATTACCAAAAACAAAGCTTGAAATTGATAAAGTTATACCAGCACAAGTAAATAAACCATACGATATTAAAGATATTATTAGAGCTTTTGCCGATGACTCTGATTTCTTCGAAGTTCAGGAAGGCTGGGCACAGAATATTGTTGTTGGGTTTGCACGTATTGAAGGCCAGACTGTTGGAATTGTTGGAAATCAGCCTTTATATATGGCAGGCGTACTCGATGTTGATTCTTCGGATAAAGCAGCAAGATTTATCCGTTATTGTGATGCATTTAATATCCCATTGGTAACATTAGTTGATTTACCGGGTTATTTGCCTGGTGTTGATCAGGAACATGCCGGAGTTATAAGACATGGCGCAAAAATATTGTATTCTTACAGCGAAGCAAGCGTCACAAAAATTACTGTAATTTTACGTAAAGCTTATGGCGGCGGTTATATTGCTATGTGTTCAAAGCATTTAGGCGCTGATTTTGTTTATGCTTGGCCTACTGCCGAAATAGCCGTGATGGGTTCTGAAGGTGCTGCTAATATTATTTTCAGAAAAGAAATTACAGAAGCAGAAGATCCGGAAATGATGCGCAAGCAAAAAATTGCTGAATATACTCAAAAATTTGCAAATCCTTATGTTGCAGCACAAGCAGGTCATATTGATGCAGTTATTAATCCCGAAGAAACACGCGGCTATATAATGCATTCACTAAAACTTGCAGCCAATAAAAAAGAAATAAGAATTAATAAGAAACATGGAGTTCCGCCATTTTAATGGAAAATAAAAATTATAGAAGTATTGTTATCGATGATACCGCTTACGAAACAGTTATTACAAGGAAATATTTGAACCGTAAAAAGTTCAAGCCGGTTAACCCTAATGAATTAAGAGCATTTATTCCGGGTACAGTTGTTAAACTATTTATAAGCGAGGGACAAAAAGTTGCAAAGGATACAGAGCTTTTAATTCTTGAAGCAATGAAAATGCATAATAAAATTCGTTGCGTAAATGATTGCCGGATTAAAAGGATTTATATAAAAGAAGGTGATATGGTCGCTAAAGGTCAACTTTTAATAGAATTTGAGCATTAATCAATAAAAAAAGCCGCTTTATGCGGCTTTTTGTTTAATATAAAATTTGTTCTATCATCCCGGAGAAAATATGTTAAAGGCAATAAATCCTGCAAAAACAAAAGCTTGGCAAAAGCTATCTGAAAACTATTTGAATATTAAAAAGACCACAATGAATGAAATGTTTGAAAGAAACCCTGAACGTGCGGAAAAATATTCACTTCAGTTTGAAGATATGTATGTGGATTATTCAAAAAATATTATTGATGATTCGATTTTAGAACCTTTACTTCAACTTGCTGATGAATGTGATTTGAAGGATTCAATTACAAAAGTTTTCAGCGGAGATAAAATAAATGCAACGGAGAACAGGTCTGTTTTGCACACTGCTTTAAGAAACCGTTCAGGAAATCCTGTTTATGTTGACGGAAAAGATGTAATGCCTGAAATTAATTTTGTTTTAAATAAAATGGAAAAGTTTTCCAATTCCATTATTTCGGGAGAATGGAAAGGATATACAGGGAAAAGAATAAAAAGCATTGTTAATATTGGAATTGGCGGTTCGGATCTTGGTCCCTTTATGGTAACCGAAGCATTAAAAGCTTATAAAGTTCCTCGAATAAATACATATTTTGTATCAAATGTGGATGGAACACATATAGTTGAAACATTAAAAAATGTTGATCCGGAAACAACAATATTTATGATTGCTTCCAAAACATTTACAACTCAGGAAACGATGACAAATGCAAATACTGCAAGGGAATGGTTTGTGCATAAAACGGGTTCAGAAATTCATATTCCAAAGCATTTTATTGCAATTTCCACAAATGCACAAAAAGTTAGCGAATTTGGGATTGATACTGAAAATATGTTTGGCTTTTGGGATTGGGTTGGCGGAAGATATTCACTTTGGTCAGCCATAGGTCTTCCCATTGCTTGTACAATCGGATTCGATCGGTTTATAGAACTATTGGAAGGGGCTCACGCAATGGATATACATTTCTATGAAACTGAGTTCGAAAAGAATATTCCTGTTATTTTAGCATTATTGGGAATATGGTACAATAATTTCTTTGGTGCAGAGTCCCACGCAATTCTTCCATACGATCAATATCTTCATAGATTTGCAGCATATTTCCAGCAAGGCGATATGGAAAGTAACGGGAAATATATTGACCGTAGTGGAAATGAAGTTGATTATCAAACAGGACCTATTATTTGGGGCGAACCAGGTACTAACGGGCAGCATGCATTTTATCAATTAATTCATCAAGGTACAAAAATAATACCCTGCGATTTTATTGCTCCAGCTTTATCGCATAATCCAGTTGGAGACCACCACCAAAAACTGCTGGCAAACTTTTTTGCACAGCCTGAAGCTTTAATGATGGGAAAAACTGCTGTGGAAGTAATTGCAGAATTAAAAACAGCTGGTAAAAGCGACGATGAAATTAAGAAACTCCTTCCGCATAAAATATTTAAAGGAAACAGACCAACAAATTCTATTCTTGTTAAAAAAATTACTCCACGTACTTTAGGAAGTTTGATAGCGATGTACGAACACAAAATATTTGTTCAGGGAATTATTTGGAATATTTTTAGTTTCGATCAGTGGGGTGTTGAACTTGGCAAGCAATTAGCTAACAAGATACTTCCTGAATTAGAGAATGATGAAAAAATCATTTCCCACGATTCATCAACAAATAATTTGATAAATGTTTATAAAAGTATGAGATGATAATTCAATGTGTGATTAATCTCATTTTTAAAGGATGAAATTATAATATTGAAATAGGATTTGCTTTTTAGAAAAATTAAAACTATTTTACCGACCAGAAAACGAAAAAGGTCGAAAAGTGGAAAAAGATGAAGACGTAAAGAAAAGTATTTTAGATGCTTCCAGAATTGTATTTCAAAAGTGGGGCTTAAATAAAAGTACAATGGAAGATATTGCCCGCGAAACAGGAAAAGGCAAAAGCACTCTTTATTATTACTTTAAAAACAAAGAAGAAATCTTTGAAACGATTGCTAAACAAGAGTTTACAGCAATTTTAATAAAAGTGCAAAGTGTAATTAAACTTGAAAAAAGTGCAAAGGAAAAACTGAAGTTATACCTTATCACTATGATAAAAGAGATTAAAAATACTGTAAGTATTTATCCTCTTGCAAAAGGTGAATTGAAAGCAAATAAACATTTTTTAAACGAGATTCAGAAATATTTGGCAGATAGGCAAGAAGATATTGTTATGGAAATATTGATTGAAGGACAAAAATCGGGAGAGCTTAATTATTTAAAGGCAAATGATTTAAAAAAAGCTGCAGATGTTTTAATTGGTATTGTGAGAGCCTTAAGCTTGTATTTGTTTTTTGATGTTGACGACGATGAGCAGATTGATATAGCAGTAAAATTTATTACAAGCGGCATTTAAAAATTTGTAAAGTGTCGAACAAAAAACTTAAAAAGTCAAATAATCTAAAAGGGAATATATGAAATCGTACAAAATATTCACATTTGCATTGTTATTTGCATTAACTTGGTTTGTACAATCGTGCTCAAATGACAATTCAGAAACTACTCAAACTAATGAAATTAGAGTGAAAACAATAAAAGTAAGCACTATTTCAGAAAACGAAGCTTTTGCTTACAGTGGAACAATAGAAGAATCGGAATCTATACCGATGAGTTTTTCGGTAATTGGAACTGTATCAAGAGTTTATGTATCGGAAGGGGACTATATAAAAAAAGGTCAGTTGCTGGCGGAATTGGATGCAAGTACGGCAAAAAGCTCTCTTGAAATGGCTGAAGCAACTCTCAAACAAGCAGAGGATGCGTACGAAAGACTTTCCCCGATGTATAAAAACGGAAATCTCCCGGAGATAAAATTTATTGAGGCTGAAGCAAATCTTCAAAAAGCAAAGGCAGCTGCAGCCATAGCAAAAAAAAATGCAGATGATTGTAAGCTTTTTGCTGCTGAAAGCGGAATTATCGGCAAGCGTTCAATAGATCCGGGAATGATTGCAATGCCGAATGTAACTTCCATAAACATTGTTAAAATTGAAAAAGTGTTTGCCCGGATTCCTGTTCCTGAAAACGAAATATCGAGTGTTAAAAACGGACAGAAAGCTAAAATTAAAATATCTGCGTTAAAAAATGCTGTTTTTACCGGAATAATTGAAGAAGTAGGTGTCGTTGCCGATCCGCTTTCGCATTCTTACAAAGTAAAAGCAGGAATAATTAACACAGGTTATCAAATTAAACCAGGGATGGTTTGCAACGCAGTAATAGAAAGAAAAGATGAAACAAACAGGTGTTTTATCCCGAATAAAGCTTTGATGGTTGACGAAGCTGGTAAAAATTTTGTATTCTCAGTTGATACACTTAAAAACAGAGCTGTTCGCAAGTATGTTGAAGCAGGGGAAATATTAAAAAACGGCATTGAAATAAAAAGCGGGTTGGATGCCGGTGAAGAAATTGTTGTATCGGGACAGCAAAAAATGGTAAATAATTCACTTGTTCGTATAATTAACAATTAATCGGACAAAAAAAATGAAAAACAAATTTGAATTAATAGAATCTTTACTTCATCATAAACAGCTTATTTTTATAATAACGGGTATTTTCATTCTGATAGGAATTTTGGGATTGATAGAAATGCCAAGAGATGAATTTCCGGCATTTACAATCAGACAAGGGATAATTGTAGGTGTTTTTCCGGGTGCATCATCTAACCAGGTGGAAGAACAATTAACAACAAAAGTTGAAAACTACCTTTTCGAATACAAATCTGTTGAAAGAGCAAAAACTTATTCGGTTTCAAAAGAAAACGTTATGGTAATTTATGTTGAAGTTTCTGAAAGCGAAAACGATCCGGATGCTTTCTGGGTAAAACTTCGCAAAGGTCTGGATGAACTTAAAAAAGAACTTCCTTCAGGGGTTTCCTCATTAACTGCTGATAACGATTTTGGAAATACTTCCGCACTTTTGTTTGCCGTACAGTCCGAAACAAAAACATATAAAGAACTGGAAATGTATGTTAAGGATTTCGAAAAAGATGTAAGAAGAGTGGAATCGGTATCCAAAGTTAAACATTACGGACTGCAGAAAGAACAAATCAGCGTTTATCTGGATGAAGATAAAATTAAAAATTATGGAATAAAACCTCTTACGGTTTTTACTTCAATTGTTCCGCAAAACACAGTAAATTATTCCGGCGAGATAGATGATGGAAATCTTATTTATCCGGTAAGAGTACCTTTGAATTTCAAATCCGAAGAAGATATTGCAAATCAAATTGTCTTTTCCGATCCTTCGGGCAATGTAATCAGACTTAAAGATGTTGCAAAAATTGTTCGGGAATATCCTGATCCAGATTCTTATGTAAGAGTTAACGGAAAGAAATGTCTTATTGTATCCTTAGAGATGAAACCAGGATATAATATCGTAAAATTTGGCGGCGAGGTAAGCGACGCTGTGGAGAAATTCACAAATTCGCTGCCTCAGGATGTGAAACTAATAACTATTTCAGATGTCCCCAATTTTGTTTCGCACGCAATTGGTAATTTCCTAAAAGAGTTTTTAATAGCGATGATTTCTGTAATATTAGTTACAATTTTGCTTCTTCCCGGAAGAATTGCAGGAATTGCGGCGCTTGCCATTCCGACTTCAATTTTAACTGCAATCGGGATAATGTGGGCAATCGGAATGGATCTTCAAACTGTATCGCTGGCAGGATTGATTATTGTTTTAGGAATAAGTGTTGATGATGCAATAGTAATAATTGATAATTATGTTGAAAAACTGGACAAGGGAATTTCGCCGCGCGAGGCTGCATCAAAAAGTGTAACTGAACTTTTTGCATCTGTATTTACAGCAACACTTACAATAATTGCATGCTTTATTCCGATTCAGTTTTTTATGATTGGCACTGCCGGAGATTTTGTAAGGTCGTTGCCAATTACAATAACATTTGCGCTTGCTATATCCTTAATCATTTCGGTAACTTTATCACCGCTTGTAAGTTATATGTTTATCAAAACCGGGATAAATAATAAAAAGAAAGATTCCGGGGAAAAATCGTTTTTGGATATTCTTCAGAATAATTACGATAAATTGCTTGAAAAAGTATTTACAAAGAAAAAATTGGTGGTTTTTGTTGGAGGATTAACTTTTATTATCGGATTATTAATCCTGGCAATCACACCTCAGCAGTCATTCCCAAAAATCGAAAGAAATCAGTTTGCGGTTGAAGTGTATCTGCCATCAGGTTATTCTTTGAAGCAGACAGATAAAGTTATGAAAGAAATTGAGGAAATTTTATCAAAGGATAAAAGAATTCAGGTTGTTACATCTTTTGTAGGGACAAGCTCACCAAGGTTTAACGCCTTATATGCGCCGAATTTTCCCGGAAAGAATTACGGACAATTTGTTGTGCTTACAGAATCGAATGAAGCAACTGTTGAAATTCTTGACGAATACACAAAAAAATACAGAACAATTGCTCCCGAAGCGGATATAAGATGGAAGCAGCTTGAAATGGCTGTATCTAAAGCTCCTATCGAAATAAGAATATCGGGAAACGACATAAAAACAATAAAGCAAATTTCCGATTCAGTTAAAAATATTCTTACCGGTATTGAAGGTGTTTCGATGACCAGAACTGATTTTGACCACCCGGTTCAATCGATAGACCTTGCAATTAAAAGAGACGAGGCAGCAAGATTAGGATATTCGAATTCTATAATAAGCTACTCTTTAATGTTAGGCACAAAAGGATTTCCGATATCAACAATTTGGGAAGGCGATTATCCCGTAAACGTAAATCTGAAAATAGCAAAAAACAGCAGGTGCAATCCGGAAACAATCAGAAACCAATACATAACATCACCTTATGCGGTTACTTCTGTTCCGCTTAGACAAATAGCGGATTTGAAACCCGGATGGACAGAAGGTCAGATTGTAAGGAGAAACGGAATAAGAACTTTAACGGTTTTAGCAGATATTGACAGAGATAAATATGCTTCAAAAATATTTGACAAGGCTCGTAACTCAAT
The DNA here is from genome assembly GCA_012719345.1 of Ignavibacteria bacterium. Classification (GTDB taxonomy): domain Bacteria; phylum Bacteroidota; class Ignavibacteria; order Ignavibacteriales; family Melioribacteraceae; genus JAAYAN01. Next base: position 40,996 of record JAAYAN010000116.1, read on the forward strand.
TGAAGAAATGGATTTACCGGATGGAATAAGCATAAGCTACGGCGGAGAACATCAGGATAGTATTGAGTACATTACGCCTTTCTATTATGCACTTGCAGTAAGTGTTGTACTGATATTTCTTATAATAATGTCGCAATTCAGGAATATAAAAACTACTATACTGATTATGCTTACAATGCCTTTAAGCGTTTTTGGAGCAGCTTTGGGTATGTTTATAACCGGTTATCCTTTCAGTGTTACAGCGTTTATCGGACTTATCGGTTTGATGGGAATTGTTGTAAGAAACGGTATAATTTTAATTTCTTATGCTAATGAATTGCAAAGGGAACACGGACATACTTTGGAAGAGGCAGCAATTATGGCTGGGAAAAGAAGGATGCGCCCTATCTTTTTAACTTCTGCCGCAGCAGCAGTCGGGGTTATTCCTATGATAGTCAGCGGGTCGTCTTTATGGGGACCTTTAGGCTCGGTAATATGCTTCGGACTTCTATTTGCACTTATTTTATCGTTAATCGTTTTACCGGTACTTTACTATTATTTTCATAGAAATGATTTTAACAAAGTTGAAGAGGATATTTAATATGAAACAAATATATGTCAGCATAATTACTGCAATAATTTTGTCGTCGGAATTGTTTGCGCAAAATTATCTTTCTCTCGAACAAAGCATCCGGCTGGCAATGGAAAATAATGTTGAAAGTAAAAACAGCAAGCTCGAAACCGAAGCGGCGGCTCAAACAAGGAAAGCAGCATTTACAAACTATTTTCCTGATGTAAGCGCAGGAGGAATGATTTGGACTTCTAAAGAAAATCTGATGGAGATTGAAAATCACGGCGGAAATCTTCCGGTTTATGATGGAAATAAAGCTAATTTGAAAAATGCTACACAGTACGCATATCTTCCAAGTTCTACAATTGGAATGATGAAGAATGGAACCGTGGGATACGTAAATATAGTTCAACCTGTTTTTGCCGGAGGAAGAATTATCAATGGCAACAGACTTGCTTCGCTGGGCAGGGAAGTGGCAGAAAAAAAAGAAAGTATAGTAAGCAATGAAGTTGTGCTGGAAACCTGGCAGCATTATTGGCAGGTTGTTTCCCTTGATGAAAAATATCTGACTGTTAAAAAGTATGAAGAGCTTTTGCAAAGGCTATTATTACAATCCGAAAACGCATATAGTTCGGGATTGATTATGAAAAATGATGTTCTGAAAGTAAAACTTAAATTAAGCGAAATTCAGTTAAATCTTTCAAAAATAAACAGCGGTAGAAAGTTATCGAAAATGGCGTTTTGCAGACATCTCGGAATTGAATATGATTCTTCAATTGTCCTTAATGATAAACTGGAAATATCGGAATTGCCGGCAAAATATTTTGTTGATAAAGATGTAGCCCTTTTGAAAAGAAATGAATACTCAATGCTCGAAAAATGCGTTGAAGCCGCCGAATTAAATACTTCTATTAAATATGGAGAATATTTGCCGCAAGTTGCAGTGGGATTAAGCGGAATGTATATGAAATTTGACCAGAATGACAGCCGGAATATCGGTTTGGCTTTCGGTACGGTTTCAATTCCGGTATCCGGTTGGTGGGGAGGTTCTCACGAGATTCAGGAATCGAATATAAAAGAGCAGATTGCAAGGAATAATTTCGAAGATACAAAAAAACTTCTTCTATTGCAGATGGAAAAATCCTGGCAGGATTTGAATGATTCGTACAAACAGTATTTGTTAAGTATGGATGCGAAAACCCAGGCTGAAGAAAACTTAAAGGTTAATGAGGACAGCTTTAAAAACGGATTGATTACAGTATCCGATTTGCTTGAAGCACAGGCTTTGCAGCAACAGGCAGAAGAACAGTACACAGATGCAAAATCGAACTATAAAATGAAAGTTATTGATTATTTAATAGTAACCGGGAGAAACGCTGAGTAAAATTAGCTTAACCTTCAAGGTTGCTGTTTTTAACCTGTAAGGTATAATGCTTAAGTTGGAAATATAATTTTAATGGATATTAATAATTACTAAAACCTATCCTGCAATTTCCTTAAATTCTTTCTCAATGGATGATTCAATGTTTTCTAATTCTTCTTGAAGTTCAGTCCATTTTTCAAGCATTTGTTCAAGAGAGAGTTTAAGCTCGTTGTAAAACTTGTTTTTATTTTTCACATTTTCCGGATTTAAATAAATTGAAGGATCAGCAAGCTCTTTTTCAATGAGTACTATATCCTTTTCGGAATCGTGAATGTTTATTTCAAGCGTTTCAATTTGCTGTTTTAAATCTTTTGTAAGCTTGTAACGTTTATTTCTTAACTCGGCTTCAATTCTTTTAATATCTTTATTATCGGATAATGCTGATACAGGAAAGCTTTTTTTAGCGGGTAATTCTTTTTCAGGAATATTGCCTGTCTTGGACAGATAATAATCAATTCCGCCTTCAAACAATTTAAGCTTGTTATTTCTAATTTCTGCTACTTTATTTACTATGGGGCGTAAAAACTCCACATCGTGCGAAACAATTATTTCGGTTCCTTTAAAATCAGTAAGAGCTTGCTGAAGAATTCTTTTAGAAGAAAAATCGAGATGGTTTGTAGGTTCATCGAGAATAATTAAGTTGGCTTTTGTAATTAAAATTTTTGCAAGTGCCACTCTGCTTTTTTCACCACCCGAAAGCACTTTAACCTTTTTAAAAACATCGTCATCCGAAAATAAAAAAGAGCCTAATATTTTCCTTATCTGAAGCACTGTAAGGTTTTCCTGGCATTCCGATAGCGATTCAATAAGATCGAGGTCAGTATTAAGATTATCAGCCACTTCCTGCGCATAGTACGAAATAAAAGTGTTATGCCCGTATTCCAAACTTCCGGAATCGAATGATATTATTTTGGCAATAATTTTAGCAAAAGTGGTTTTACCGGCTCCATTCGGGCCGACAAATGCAATTTTATCCCCCCGGTCAACTTTAAAATTAATATTATCTAAAACATTTTTTTTGCCGTAAGATTTAGAAATGCCAAATGCCAAAAGGGGAGTAACACCGCTTTTTACAGGTTCAGGAAAATGAATTCGAATTTCTTTTTCAGTCTGAGGAGCATCAACAATATCAACTTTTTCAAGCTGCTTAATTCTGCTTTGCACTTGTTTTGCTTTAGTTGCTTTATACCGGAATCGTTCAATAAAATCTTGTGTTGCCTTAATCTTTTTCTGCTGAAGTTTTAATTCTTCTTCCAGCCTTAAATCCCGTTCTTCTTTGAATTGAAGAAATGAATCAAGTTTTCCGTTATAGAAAGAAATTTTCCTGTTAAATATTTCGAGCGTTTTGTTAGTAATCTGATTAAGAAAATATCTGTCGTGACTTACGCATATTATTGTTCCCCGATAACTTTTAAAAAAATCGATAAGCCACTGCAAGGAGTCAATATCAAGATGGTTTGTCGGTTCATCAAGAAGAATTAAATCGTTATCTGCAGCAAGTATTTTAGCAAGTTCAATACGCATTTGCCATCCGCCGGAAAATTCGTCAGTATATCTGTCAAGATCGGAATTTGCAAAACCAAGTCCGGTTAGGATTTTTTCTATTGTAGAATTAAGGCTGTAAAATCCGGTTTCTTCTTTCCGGTGATTTATTTCACCCTGTTGTATTAAAAGTTTATGTCTTTCATCATCAGACAAATCTTTTATTAGCAGCCGGAGATTTATTTTTTCGTCCATCTCAATGATATCGGCAGCAAAGGGGAGCGAAAATAAAACCTCATCTTTAATTTTTTTACCGCGGAGATTAACAAATTCCTGCGAAAGAAAACCGATTTTAATTCCGTTCGGCTTTTGCACCATTCCGGCTTCCGATAGTTCATATCCTTTAATTAATTTTAAAAGCGTTGATTTTCCGGTACCGTTGGAACCGACCAATGCAATTTTTTCGCCTTTATTAATTTTAAGATTAACATCTTCGAAAAGGTACTTTCCGGCAAATTGAATTGATAATCCGATCAGGTCAATCATTTTTACTTCTTAATAACCGCTAATTTTGTAATACCGATATCGCCGCTGCCATCTTTATTGTATGCTGAAATTATATAAATTCCCGAAGGCACGTAATTGCCGTCCATATCTTTCCCGTCCCATAAAGCAACAGCTCCTCCGGGACTTTCAAGTTCATTTATTAACGAGCCAGAGATATTGAATATTTTTAATGATGAATTTTCTATTAAGCCGTCAATTGTAATTGTTTTATTTGTTCCATCAACAATAAATGGATTTGGATAAACTCCCAACTGCTCAAAATTTTCTTTTGGAGAAACTGATGTGGTTTGTAAAGCAGAAATACCTGCATTTGTTCCGAAATAAACAATACCGCTTTTCCCGTCAACAGAGATAGAAATAATTTCATCGGAGGGCAAAGGACTGTTTGCCGATGTATAATTGGCAATAAGTACGCTTCCGTCTTCGGAATAGTGATAAACGCCTTTTGTTGTTCCTATCCATTTTTGATTTAAAGGATCAACTGCAATTGAAGTTACAGCAATATTATCGAGCCATCGTAATTCGAAAGGGATTGTTATCAGAACGGATTTATCCAACTTCGAAGGATCTCGTATTATATCAATTCCTTTGCTGCTGCCAATCCATAATTCTCCCTTTTGGTCGAGTATTAAACATGAAAGATCCAAACTGTTTAATCCAGCATAAGTTGTAAGCAAACCCCACTTGTCGTCCTGTAAATCAGACAAAGTACCTTTATCGTTAAAAAATATCAATCCTTTATTTCCTTCCAAGCCGATAAACCATTTTGTTCCGTTTCTGTCTATTACCAATTCTTTAACTTCAATATCATTTGTTGTTAAAGGAGACTTAACTCTGAAATGGTGCCAACCACCTGCTGAAGATAAAACACTTACCGGACTTTGATTTCCGGGTTTAAAGTTAAGCATCCATATATTATTGCTGTTGTCTTTAATAACATCTTCAATTACAACAAATTCGTTATTTTCCGGTGCGCCTATAAGTTTTGGATTTGTATTATGGTAATCGTAGGTTGTGAACTTTCCGTCTTTTAATTGCGTAAAACCTTGTCCCCAGTTAGAAAAGAAAACATTGTTATCTTCTGCAGTATTAACTTTATGAAAAGCATTACTTTTAAATTCGGGTACATTTTTAGTAGAGTAATTTGTCCATTTTTTACCATCCCACTTAAATACACCTTTTCCGCTTATATCTGTTCCGCTGGCACACCATAAATTACCTTCAGAATCGGTTGCCAAATCGACAAAAGAGTTTGAAAGGGGCGAGTTGGGACAAATTAAAGAAGCATTATTCTGATTAATTCTTGTAACTCCCGAATTTCCGGCAATATAAACTATATTGTTATTTGCAGATAACCTTGAAGGAGTATTCTCGCTTATATTATATATTGAGGAAAGGTTTGTCCCATCGTACTTATAAACAGCAATTGATGATAAAATATAAAGATTGTTGCCATCGGAGCACATATCTAAAAGATTTTCAGTTCCGCTATTAAAAATGAAATTTTCTGCAGCGCCATTTACTAACCGGATAATCCGATTGTTTGAAATAAGCAGAATTTGATTGCTGTATTTCAGCACTTTTTTACAATCTGTTCCTGATAAAAAAACATCCCATGCAGAAGGTAAAAATAAATTTGCTGCTCCCGGTTTTTGAACGGCTAATCCCATTGCACTGCATACATAAAGCAAACCGTTTATTTTTTTTGTGTCTTTAAGAACAACTCCTGCGGGCAGGCTTCCAAAATTTTGATATGTATCGTTGAAAGAAATTGACGAAGCATTTATTATAGAAAGTCCTATATTGCTTAAAGCAAGAACAGAATCACCGGAAAAAGAAAAACTGATAATAGATTTGGAAGTGGCTTCTGCCTTGCTAAGGTCTAGCAAAGAACTAAATTCTTTAGAAACTGTATTGTATACATCAATTGTTCCTGATTTTGAACCAATCCAAATTTGGTTTAAGTTATTGCTGGTAATTGCAGATAAATTTTGATTGCTTAGTCCGTCGGTCAGAGTAAATTGTTCAAAAGTACTATCTTCAGGAGAAAAACAATAAGCCCCTCCCTCGGTTGCAACCCAAAGTTTATTTTTGTTTAAGGTTAAATCTGTAGCAACAATCTGAGATGATAAATTTTTCCACTGCGAAAAATTAAAAGAAACAAATAATGATAAAAACAAAAAATAAACTATTTTGTTCTTGTACATGGCAGTTCCGCTTTAGTTAATGATAAATGTGGTAGAAAAGTTTTCCGATATTGCCTCGAATACTTAAACAATTAATATATTTTTTTCATTAAATCAGCCATTTCAATTGCTGCAAGGGCAGAGTCCCAGCCCTTGTTACCTGATTTTGTTCCGGCTCTTTCAATAGCCTGCTCAATTGAATCTGTTGTAAGAACTCCAAAAATAACGGGAATCGAATATTTCAACGAAACCTGTGCTACACCTTTTGAAACTTCGGCTGCAACATAATCGAAATGCGGGGTTGCGCCTCTTATTACTGCACCAAGACAAATAATTGCATCATATTTTTTTAACTGGGCTAATTTATCCGCTGCCAAAGGTATTTCAAAAGAACCCGGCACTTTTACAACAGTTATATTTTTTTCATCTGCATGATGGCGTTCAAGACAATCGATTGCCCCTTCTACCAATTTCTGTGAAATAAAATCATTAAAGCGGCTAACTACCAAAGCAAATTTGAAATCTTTAGCAGATAATTTTCCTTCTAAAATATTTTTCATCCTATCTCCGGAACTTTTAAAACTAATTTTATAAAAAATTCTTGATATAATTTAATTTTTTCTGCGAAATATAATATTTTCCGAAGTTCGATTCATCCCCTTTTTCTCCTCCATGAAAATCTGAACCTCCGGATTCGGGCAAAGAATGTTTTTCGGCAATACTTTTTAATACTTTAGATCGACTTGGCGACAACATCGGGTGAATTGTTTCCAAGCCGTCAATACCTTGTCCGAAAAGGGTTATAATGTCATCTTCTTTAATATTTACAGGGTGCGCCAAAAAAACAAGTCCTCCGGCAGAATGAAATATTTGTGTAACTATATCAACCGGCAGAAATGTTTTTTTTACATTTGCCGGACCGTTATCTCCGATAAATTTATAAAAAGCATCACCAAAAGAACTAACATATTTTTTTTTAACCATTGCCTGAGCGATATGAGGGCGGGTAATTGGAGAATTCCCTGAAAACTCCCTTACATCGTCAATATTAATATTTACATTTAAATTTTGTAATTCTGTAAGAATTTTACGAGCGCGTTGTTTGCGTTCAATTGTAAAATGAGCAAGAAAATCGGCAACTGACTTATTGTTTATATCAAAAAAATATGAAAGAAGATGAATTTCCTGTGAATTAATTGATGAACTTGTTTCGATTCCTGGAATTACCTCTATCCCAAGTTTTTTCCCGTATTCAACAGCTTCGGGAAACGCTTCTACAGTATCGTGATCTGTTATACTGATAACAGAAATGTTGTGTTTGAGAGCTTTATTTACTATTTGAATAGGAGATAAAGCCCCGTCGGATTTATTTGTGTGGATATGAAGATCGACCTTAAAAGGCATTAAAATTAACCGTAAACTTCCTTAAATTTTTCGTAACACAAAATTCTCAATTTCGAGCCTTCAAGTTCGATAAGCTGTTTCTTTGCAAAAGAATGTAAAGTTCTAGAAATAGTTTCGCGTGAAGTTGCAGCCATATTAGCTAAATCCTGTTGAAGAGGAAGTTTTTCAATTTCCACAACACCCTGTTTAATCGTTCCCATATCATCAGCAAGTTGAAGAAGTACGCTTGCTACTTTACCTTCAGCATCTTTTAACGAAAGAGATTTAATTTTCATATCTGCAGCGCGAAGTCTTTTGGTAAGTTCCTGCAAAAGTGCAATTGAAACTTCAGGGTGCTGTTTAATAAGTTCAATAAAATCGTTTCTTTGAATCATAAACAATTCGGTATCTTCCAATGCTACAACTGAAGCAGAACGGGTCATTCCGTCAAGAATTGCCATCTCACCGAAAAAATCAGATTCGTTTAATATTGTTAAAATAACCTCGCGTCCGTCGTTACTTGTTCGTGAAATCTTTACTTTTCCGCTGATTATTACAAAAAGTCCGCTTCCGGAATCTTCTTCTATTAATATTACACTTTCCTTTTTATAAGTCTTTTTTGAACCTATATTTACAACCTGTTCAAGTGCATCATCCGGTAAATCGGAAAATATTGGAACATATTGCAGAAAATCACTAGATGACATAAATTCTCCAAAAAAATATAAAAATGTGATTTAAATCAAAATCTTTCTGCAATAATAATATATCTGAAAGAATAATACAAATAATAAATTCAATGAAAAAATAAAGAGACTATCATTTATTGCAGGCAAAAAATTGAAATTTATGTTTCAATATTGTAATTTACAGTTTTGAATTTTGAACCAATTATTAATTAAAAATGGAGAAATAAAATGGCTGTAAAAATTGGCATTAACGGATTCGGAAGAATCGGACGCCTTGTATTCAGAAGAGCTGTTGAACTTAACGATGTTGAAGTTGTAGGTATCAACGACCTTTTAGATGTTGATTATATTGCTTATATGCTTAAATATGATTCAACACACGGACAATTTAAAGGTGAAATAAGTGTTAAGGACGGAAAACTTGTTGTTAACGGCAAAGCAATCAGAATTACTGCAGAAAAAGATCCTGCAAATCTTAAATGGGGCGAAATTGGCGCTGATTATGTTGTAGAATCTACAGGTTTATTCTTAACAAAAGATAAAGCTCAGCTTCATATCAATGCAGGCGCAAAAAGAGTTGTAATGTCTGCTCCTTCAAAAGATGATACTCCTATGTTTGTAATGGGTGTAAACAATGAAACATATTCGGGACAAACAATTGTTTCTAACGCATCTTGCACAACAAACTGTTTAGCTCCAATTGCAAAAGTATTGAATGATAAATTCGGAATTGAAAGCGGTTTAATGACTACAGTTCACTCAACAACAGCAACACAAAAAACTGTTGACGGTCCTTCGATGAAAGACTGGAGAGGCGGACGCGGTGCAAGCCAGAACATTATTCCTTCATCAACAGGCGCTGCAAAAGCTGTTGGTAAAGTTATCCCAACTCTTAACGGAAAATTAACAGGTATGGCTTTCCGTGTACCTACAACAAATGTATCTGTTGTGGATTTAACAGCAAATTTAAAAACTGCTACAACATACGACGCAATTAAAGCTGCTATTAAAGAAGCATCTGAAACTTATTTGAAAGGTATTTTGGGATATACTGAAGACGAAGTTGTTTCAAATGACTTTTTAGGCGATTCAAGAACATCTATCTTTGATGCGGGTGCTGGAATTATGTTGAATGAAAAATTTGTTAAAGTAGTTTCTTGGTACGATAACGAATGGGGTTATTCCTGCAAAGTTGTTGATTTAATCCGCTACATGGCTACAAAATAAGGTAAATAAATATAAGGCGCCGTTTGGCGCCTTTTAATTATTATTTAAGAATTTCGGGGAAACTAAAATGAACAAACTGACAATTGATGATATAAATGTTAAAGGGAAAAGGGTTTTGGTTCGTGTAGATTTCAACGTTCCGATGAACGAGAAACTTGAAATTACAGATGATATAAGAATTACATCGGCTTTGCCGACAATAAGAAAAATATTGAAAGACGGCGGAAGGGCAATACTGATGAGCCATTTGGGCAGACCGAAAGATGCTTACAAGGCTGAATTCAGCTTGAAACCGGTTGCAGTACGTCTAAGCCAGCTTTTAAATCAGGAAGTAAAATTTGCACCAGATTGTGTGGGACCGGAAGTAAAAAAGATTGTTGATAACTTGAAAGACGGCGAAGTAGTAATTTTAGAAAATGTCCGTTTCCATGGTCAGGAAACAAAAAACGATCCTGAATTTTCGAAGCAGCTTGCAGAACTTGGCGATGTTTATGTTAATGATGCATTCGGCTCGGCTCACCGCGCTCATTGTTCAACTGAAGGTGTTACAAAATTTATAAAAACTTCTGTTTCCGGTTATTTGATGAAAAAAGAATTAGATTATCTCGGAAAAGCGGTATCGGATCCAAAACGTCCTTTCACTGCTATTCTCGGCGGATCGAAAATATCAGGGAAAATAGATGTTATTGAAAATCTTCTTCCAAAAGTAGATACATTAATAGTTGGCGGAGGAATGGCTTTTACTTTTTATAAAGCTATGGGATTAGAAATAGGTTCCTCTCTTCTTGAAGCAGATAAAATTGATCTTGCCAAAGCAGTTTTAGATAAAGCAAAAAACTCAAAAGTTAATTTTCTGCTTCCTAAGGATGTTGTTGTTGCTCCTCAGTTTGCTGCCGATGCTCCTTCTAAAGTTGTAGGTATCGATGCAATTCCCGCTGATATGATGGGACTTGATATTGGTCCTGCAACAATCGAACTTTTCAAAGGTGAAATTCTGAAAAGCAAAACTGTTGTTTGGAACGGTCCTATGGGTGTATTTGAATTTGATGCATTTGCAAAAGGAACTGATGCAATTGCTACATCTCTTGTAAAAGCTACTGAAAACGGTGCTATTACAGTTGTGGGAGGCGGTGACTCGGCTGCAGCAATTAAGAAAGCCGGACTTGATGAAAAAGTATCGCACGTTTCAACCGGCGGCGGAGCTTCACTCGAATTCCTCGAAGGAAAAGTTCTTCCGGGTGTTGATGCTTTGACTAATGCATAAATTTATTTGAAACTTTTACAGAGGAGATTCGGTTTTAGAGAATCTTCTCTTTTTTTATTTTTTAAGGTTATTTTATGGGAATTGATTCAAGAGATTACTACAGACCGCAAAACAGATTCAGTTTTTTACCTCCTATGATAAAAAACTTACTGATTATTAATGTTGTTGTTTTTCTAATCACTCAAATAGGATATTCTTTAATTATCGGTGAATATGAACTGGCATACATAATTCAGAAATATTTTTCTTTGGTGGGACTTAATGCTCCCGAAGGTTTGCAGTTTTATCCTTGGCAGCTTGTTACATATCAATTCCTTCACGCTGATTTTTCACATATTTTCTGGAATATGTTTGCATTATGGATGTTCGGTATGGAATTGGAAAATATATGGGGCTCTGTAAAATTTCTTATATATTACTTAATCAGCGGTGTTGGTGGCGGATTACTGCATCTTTTCCTTTCGGATTCTTCCGGCATTACGGTTGGCGCATCAGGAGCAATTTATGGCGTTTTGTTGGCTTTTGCAATGTTTTTTCCGAACAGACCGATTTATATCTATTTTTTACTTCCGGTTAAAGCTAAATATTTAATTGCTTTTTATATTTTAATGGATTTGTTTACCGTTGGCAGCGTGAGTATGGTAGCAAAGCTTGCCCATTTAGGCGGAGCATTAACAGGTTTTATTTTTATAATGTTAGATTCGGGAAATAATATTTCTCTGTCATCATGGTTAAATTCGTATAAAAAATCAAAAGAAGAAAGACCATCCTTTAGGAAATCTTATGGTTCGTCCCGCAGAAGTGATGATATCACTGAGGCTGAGTTTTATGATATAAGCGAAAAGAAAGAAGATGAAATAACACAAGATGATATTGACCGGATCTTAGATAAAATTTCTGCTTCGGGATATCAGAATCTTACTGAAAAAGAGAAAAAGATACTTTTTGAGGCAAGCAAAAAGAAATGAAAAAAATAATTATTATTATGTTTGTTTCTTTTTTTTCCTGCAGCGATAATAAAAACGATATCGAAACAATTTCAAAAATATACGTCGAGGAACTTGTTGTCCGCGAACAGTATGGAGGTAATTATAAACTTTATAAAGAAAATTATTCTGAAATATTAAAAAAATACGGGCATACAAAAGAATCATATAAAAACGCGCTAAAACAAATTGGTAATGATCCGGACAAGTGGGAATCTTTTTTTTCGGAGAGTCTGATTTATTTAAATGAACTTAAAGAGAAGGCCGATTCTTCTGGGCATTAATTTTTGCAACCACAATTCTTATTTCGGGATACGTAACTTTTTCTTGCAGTTTCTCTTTTATTTCTTTTAAGACGGTATTATTATTATTAACTTCTTTAATAATAAGTCTTATTTTCTCTTTATCGATAATTTTTGTTATGTCGGTTTCGGGTAAATACTGGATAATTGTTTCAATTTGTAAACCGGCAACAGCTTCAGTTACCTTAAGCAAACTCGCAATATCTTTTAAATTGTATTTTTTGTTGATTAAGTTTTTTGTTAGTTCAAGCGAATCGGGCAGATTTATAACTTCTTTTACAGAATGTTCTTTAACAACTTCTAAAATATCATCGCCAAGTTTGTTGAACATTCTTTGATTAAAACCTTTTACTGTAAGCAGTGCCGATTGGGTATTCGGTTTTTGCGAAGAAATAATTCTTAACAGCTCATCACTGCAAATCAATCCGGGTGACTGCATAAATTTTTGCGAAGCAGCATCTCGTATATCTTTTAATTTATTAAATAATGCTAAATCGTATGTATTTATTGCAGAAGAAGTATTTTCTTTTAATTTTTCTCCTGGAATAAAAAATTTGTTTTTTGTTTTGCCAATTATTTTTCGCGAAAAAAGATTTGCCAATGCATCTTTTAATATTCTTTTGTTGAGATTAGAAAAAGCTCCGAATGTTGCCATAGAAGAGTACTTGCTATCATTCCCCCAAAGAATATCTTCTATAGTTTTTTCAGTATTCTCTTCAGTTAAAAATTTTAGAGTGTTTATTATTTTCTCGTTTATATATTCTTCAAGCTCAGGATCGGTATTTAAAAAATCGGCACAATTATCGCATTTCCCGCATTTATAACTTTCAGTTTCTTCTCCAAAATAATCAAGTATAAACTTGAATCTGCAGTTCTTGCTGAAAACATATCTTTCTATTTCCTGAAGTTTATTCAGGGAATATTGTTTGTGTTCATTCATTTTAGAAAGATCAATTTGAAGCCGTTTTATTTCAACCCTAGGTTCTTTTAATGTATAAGAAGGTGAATCGGAAGGTCTTTGATAATCAAGTATTCCGGCACCGGAAAGTGTTGTTAAAGCAGAAATGATTTCATCTTGTTCCGTATCAAAAAACGAAGAAATGTCTTTAAGATTTATTCTCTGAGAATTCCTGAAAATTGAACTGCCGTATTTTTTTAAAAGAAAAACAAGAAGGTCGCTAAAAAATGCAGAAGCCACACTTTTTATATAACTTTTAAGTTCGCTTTGACCCAGATTTATTTTGATATGATGATTTTGTTCGAATTCCGAAATACGGGTAAAAATTCCGGCATTAACCATAAAATTAAGGCACGAATTCAAAATCTGCGATGAAATTCCGTTAGCATCGCATATCCTTGTAAATTTATCGTCGGCGGGAACAGGTACTGTATTTACTTCGCCTAAAGCTATTTGTCCGTAATTGCATAGCAGCGAATACACACTTTTTATCTGTTCAAGTTCGGGATAAGAATTACGGATTAAAAATTCCTGAATATTTTTATCGCGGGGCTCGAAAAGCAAAATGGCTTTCGATTCGTTTCCGTCGCGTCCGGCGCGCCCGATTTCCTGATAATAATTTTCGATTGTTGACGGCATATTAAAATGTATTATAAGCCTGATATCTTTTTTATCGATGCCCATCCCGAATGCATTTGTGGAACAGATAACATCAATCCGGTCATTTAAAAAATCATCCTGAACAATTCTCCGGTTTTCCGGTGTCATCCCGGCGTGGTAAAAAGCTGCATTGATTTTGTTTGCCAGGAGAAAGGAAACTGCCTCTTCAGCATTTTTACGAGTTGAGCAATATACTATTGCGGGATGTCCGAATTGTTTTAAAAGCGAAAGACATTTCTCTTTTTTTTGAGAAGTTCTTACGGCTCCTATCGAAAGATTTTCCCGCTCAAACCCTTTAATGAATATTTTTGAAGAAATAAACCCGAGCTGCTTAATAATATCCTGCCGAACTTCAGGTGTAGCAGTCGCAGTAAATCCCGAAATTTTACTAACACCGGTAAAATCGCAGAATTCTTTTATTTTACGGTAACTGGGACGAAAATTATGTCCCCATTCGCTTATGCAGTGCGCTTCGTCCACAAAAATGTAATCGGGTTTAAGCTCCTTTAATAGTGCAGTTATTTTAATATTTCCAAGTCTTTCGGGGGCAAGATATAAAAGTTTTGTTTTGCCTTCGCTAATATTGCGTAAAACCTTTTCGGTTTCCCGAAACCCGACGGAACTGTTAATAAATGCCGCAATTTCTTCTATCTGATTAAGGCTGTCAACCTGATCTTTCATTAAAGCGATTAAGGGCGAAATTACAATAGAATAAGAATTCCCAATGATTGCAGGAATCTGGTAACAAAGAGATTTGCCTCCGCCGGTTGGTAAAATTGCTAAAACATTTTCACCGGAAATAATTGATTCAATTATTTCTTCCTGTCCGGAACGAAAAGATTTATATCCGAAATATTTATTAAGCGCTTCGAAGATGTTCATAATTTTAAGATTGAAAAATACAAAATATTACAATTTTAATTCACTTATTAAAAAGAAGTTTGTAATAACAGCCAGAGATATTCTAAAAATCTTTTCTCTTTTGGATTTAAACTCTTTTTTTTCGATGTTTAAATACTTCATAAAATTAAATTATAAACGGAGAAAAAATTGAGTCTTTTAGTTGTAGGGTCTGTTGCGCTTGACACAGTGGAAACACCATTTGATAAAGCAGAAGATGCGTTGGGAGGTTCAGCAACATTTATTTCGGTTGCTGCAAGCTATTTTACCGAACCTGTACACCTTGTTGGTGTGGTTGGCGAAGATTTTGCTGATGAACATATTGAAATGCTGAAAAATCATAAGATTGATCTTGAAGGTTTGGAAATAATTAAAGGAAGACCGACTTTTAGATGGTCGGGGAAATACCGCGATGATTTTAATACTCGCGATACAATTTCCACAAATCTAAATGTTTTCGAAAATTTCGATCCTAATATTCCGGAAAAGGCCTTATCCGATAAATTTGTAATTTTAGGGAATATCCAACCGTCTCTTCAGATGAAAGTTCTTGAACAGATGAAAAATCCTGAATTTGTAGTTCTCGATACAATGAATTTATGGATAAAACATACAAAAGACGATCTGCTTAAAGTTCTTCCGAAAATAAAAGTTTTAATAATAAACGATTCGGAAGCAAAAGAACTTTCGGAGGTAACCAATCTGATAAAGGCTGCAAAAATAATAATGGCTATGGGTCCGGAATATCTTATAATAAAAAAAGGGGAACATGGTGCTTTGCTTTTTGGCGAAGGAAAAATATTTTCGGCTCCTGCTTTCCCGATAGAAACATTATTCGATCCGACTGGAGCGGGTGATACTTTTTTAGGCGGATTTACGGCATATCTTCACAAAAAAGGGAAGGTTGATTTTAACGAAATGAAGAAAGCTGTGATATACGGAAGTGTAATGGCTTCTTTCTGCTGCGAAAAATTCAGCACAAAAGGGATTGAATATTTAAAGCCCGAAACTATTGAAAAAAGGTACGCGGAATTTAAGGAGTTATCTCAGTTTGATTAATAAAAATACATTAAAAAGTATTGATCTGGCTGATAATAAACTGGTAATATTAAACCAGACAAAGCTGCCTCACGAAGAAGAATATATTAAAACGGATGATTTTAACCGAATTGCTATGGCAATAGAGCGACTAGAAGTACGGGGAGCTCCTGCCATAGGAATTGCTGCGGCTTATGCAGTTGCTCTGGGATTTAAAGGCAAGACTTCCAAAGATTATGAGCTGTTTACAAAAATCTACGAACGGCTTTATGTTACAAGACCGACTGCCGTAAACTTATTCTGGGCATTAAATGAAATGAGGAATAAGTATGATTCAATAAATGACGGCGATATTTTTAATGAATTGCTGAAAAAGGCAAAAATCATTCATCAGGATGATATAAAAAAATGCGAGGCAATCGGTAAAAACGGACAAGAGTTGTTCAAAAAAAAGTCTGCTGTTTTAACTCATTGCAACACAGGGGCATTAGCAACAGGCGGAAGCGGAACAGCTTTAAGTATAATTGTAAAAGCATTTAAAAACAATCTGATTGAAATTGTATATGTTGATGAAACCCGACCTTTGTTCCAGGGTTCGCGGCTAACTGCATTTGAACTTGAAAAAGCTGAAATACCCTTTAAAATTATTACTGATTCAACCGCTGCTTTTTTAATGAAAAACGGGAAGATTGATGTTGTAATTACGGGCGCCGACAGAATTGCCCGAAACGGCGATGCGGCAAATAAAATTGGGACTTACAATCTGGCTGTAAACTGCAATTATCATAATGTACCTTTTTATATTGCTGCGCCATCTTCTACATTCGATAAAAATTGCGAAAACGGAAATGCCATTAAAATAGAAGAAAGGTCGTCGAAAGAAATTATAGAATTAAATTCCATTAAAATAACCAAGGAAAATTACGAAGTTTTCTCTCCATCATTCGATATAACTCCTGCCGGATTGATTACTGGAATAGTTACTGAGGAAAAAATTTACAAACCTCCTTTTTATTTCGGATGAAAAACATCGTAAAAACCAATGCCGTAGTGATACGAAAAATCAACTACGGAGATACAAGCAAAATAGCAACAGTTTTTACCGAAAAGTTAGGGAAAATATCACTTATTGTTAAGGGCGGAAGATCATCAAAAAGCCGGACGGGAAATGTTATTGATATTTTTAATGTTGTAGAAATTGTATGCAATTTCAAAGAAACAAGAGATATTCAAATACTTAGTCAAACAGAATTGCTTCATTATTTTCCCAAACTGATAGAAGATTTTAATAAATCAAAGTATGCTCTGGCAGTGCTTGAACTTATTAATGCTCTCCTCCCCGAAAACGAACCGCATCCTTTAATTTATAAAAGTATAGAAAGGCTTTTTATTATATTAAACGAAAGCCAAAGAAATCCAAAAGAACTTTTTACCAGGTTTCTGTTGTTTTTCTGTAAAGAAACCGGATATGAGTTTAATCCCGAATTCTGCACGTTTTGCGGTAAACATGTGGAAGAATTCAGCTTATACAAATTTAATTACGATTACGGAATCTTATGTCCTGAATGTTCAAAAAATAAGATGATTTCTTTTGAATTCAGTCAGGAACTTTTTAAAATTCTTAAATGTCTAAGCAGCAAAAATTCTGAAACAAATTACCGTGATAGCGATTTGGATACAGTTATCTCTTTTATTCAGAGATTTCTGAATTACAATATACCGGAATTTAAAGGTTTGAAATCATTAAAAATCTAAATAATAAATTGGAGGAAACAGATGAAAAGAAGGAATTATTTAGGCGGAATTGCTTTGTTGCTTCTGGGAGCATTTTTTGGCGCAGTATTAATAACAGGGTTTAGCAACAGCAGACCGGGTTATGATGAAGTTAAAATTGGCAGCAACAACCCGCCGATACAAAATGTAAATGTTGATGCGCAAGCTTTTAATAACGCGTTTGTAGAAGTTGCAGATAAAGTTACAAAATCAATTGTACAGATAACAGTTGTAAGCAGATCGGAAGCCAAGGAAGAAATTCCGGAACAGTTTCGTTTCTTTTTCCCTTTCCGCGATGAATCTCCTAAGGAAAGAATGGGAAGCGGCAGCGGTGTAATAATCTCGGAGGACGGCTATATTTTAACTAATAATCACGTTGTTGAAAATGCTACGGATGTAAGAGTAGGAATGCTAGATAAACGTGAATATAAAGCTACTGTTGTAGGAACAGATCCGTTAACAGATTTGGCTGTAATTAAAATTGAAGCAAAAGATTTACCTGCAGCATATCTCGGTAACTCGGATGATGTTAAAGTCGGACAGTGGGTAATGGCTATTGGTAATCCTATGTCGCTTGCTTCAACTGTTACTGCTGGAATTGTAAGTGCAACAAGTCGAAGTCTTAATATTATCCGAGATAAAGATGGATATGCAATTGAAGACTTTATCCAGACTGACGCTGCAATAAATCCGGGAAACAGCGGCGGGGCTTTAGTTGATTTAACAGGTTCAGTTATAGGAATAAATTCAGCAATTGCTACAAACGGAATGACCGGCAGTTATATCGGTTATGGGTTTGCAATACCAATTAACATAGCAAAATCTGTTGCAAAAGATCTTATTGCCGAAGGAAAAGTTCGCAGAGGATACATAGGCGTTCAAATATCCGAAGTTGACGCTTCAACAGCAAAAGCTGTTGGACTCGATTCACCAAAAGGAATTATGGTGCAAAGTGTTGTTGAAGACGGAGCAGCTTCAATAACCGATATTAAACCAGGTGATATTATTCTAAAAATTGACGGAAGAGAAGTAAATCGACCAAATGAATTACAAGGTTATGTTGCTTCAAAAAGAGCTGGGCACAAAATTGAGCTTGATGTTTTTAGAGATGGAAAAACATTTAAACGGGATGTAATATTAAAAGCTAGGGATAAAGAAGATGATGTTGAAGTTAAACCGACATCTTCAAAAGAAAAATCGAAAAGCAAAGATGAAATGAAAGAAATAAAATTTGAGAATATTGGTTTTACAGTAAGAAACCTGACTGAACAAGAAATGAAAAATATTAAGGTTGACAACGGAGTTATTATTACCGAAGTAAAATCCTACAGTGAAGCTTTTAATAAAAGACTCTCATCTGGACTTGTAATAGTTGAAGTGGATAAGAAAAAGATAGATTCTGTATCCAAACTTGAAGAAATATTCGAGGAAAAGAAAGGCGATGCAGTGCTTTTAAAGGTTGTAGCAAAGGATGAAGTAACCCGCTTTGTAGGTTTGGAAATAAGTAAATAATTTAGTAAAATTGGTTTTTAGAATTAAAAGCGTCCGGCGCGGACGCTTTTTTTGTAATATCCTTAAACAGGGAAATATATGATAAGATTTTTAACTGCAGGCGAATCACACGGAAAAGCTCTTAGCACAATAATAGAAGGGTTCCCTTCGAATATACCTGTAAAAAATGAATATATTAATATTCACCTTGCCCGCCGCCAAATGGGATACGGCAGGGGATTGAGGATGAAAATTGAAACGGATAAAGCGGAAATTCTGTCTGGTATAAGATTCCAAAAAACATTAGGCTCGCCTATTTCAATTCTTATACACAATAAGGATTGGGAAAATTGGACAGAAATAATGACTGCAGATGAAAAGTTAACGGAACCTGAAAAAATTACGATTCCAAGACCGGGACATGCCGATTTAGTAGGAGTTACAAAATATAATTTTGATGATATTCGCAACTCCATCGATCGTTCCAGTGCGCGGGAAACTGCTGCGAGGGTAGCCGCTTGTTCAATAGCCCGAAGATTCCTTGAAGAATTAGGAATAACAATAGGCAGTTTTGTAGAAAGTATTGGAGGAATATTCCCAAAAAATAATTATCGGGAAGAACTATTTTTGAATACTGATACAGAATTTAATGCGTGGGAATTATCGCAAAAAGCTGATGAAAGTCAGGTAAGGGTTTTAGATATAACCCAAGAAGAAAAAATAATACGTAAAATTAAAACCGCAAAGAAAAAGGGAGACACACTTGGCGGCACTTTTTACACAATTGCTTCCGGTATGCCGATAGGTCTTGGCAGTTTTGTTCATTACGATACAAAATTAAATGCTGAAATTGCTCATTCAATAATGTCAATAAATGCTGTAAAAGGTATTGAAATCGGTACAGGGTTTGAATCTGCTGATATGTTCGGCTCGCAATCGCACGATGAAATAAATATTAAGAATGGGAAAATATCCCGTAAAAGCAACAGAGCCGGAGGTATTGAAGGAGGAATGTCCACAGGTCTGCCGTTAATAGTAAGAGCAGCAATGAAACCGATTGCCACATTAATGACACCTATAAATACTGTTGATTTATCTATAATGGAAGAAACAGAAGCCCGCAGAGAAAGAAGCGATTTTGTTGCGGTTCCGGCATGCGCTGTTATAGCCGAATCGATGCTTGCTTGGACAATATCTTCGTTTATACTAAAAAAATTCGGTGGCGACTCTCTGGAAGAAACAAAAGAAAACTTTAATAATTATAATTCAAAAATCAACGAACGGTTAATAATAAATTTTAAGAAATAATGCTTCAATATAAATGTTTTATTTTTAATCCTTTTTACGAAAACACCTACGTCATTTGGAATGAAGATTCAAAAGAAGCCGCAATAATAGATCCCGGTTGTTATGATGTTAAGGAAGAAAATACTCTTAAAGAATTTATTTCGGATAAACATCTGGACATTAAATATGTTCTTAACACTCACTGTCATATAGACCATATTGTGGGAAATAATTTTTGCAGGGAACAATTCGATGCTGAAATCTTTATTCCCGAAAAGGATGAGTATTTGATTGAGATAATGAAAGGTTATGCAAAAAATCTTGGCATCAGCTTCGAACTTGAAAAAACTAATTTAAAATACCTTTTGGATAATTCTGAAATAACTATTGGAAATGAAATACTGAAATGCTTTTATACACCTGGGCATTCCCCCGGTGAATTCTGCTTTTATTCAGAAAACAGCAATATTTGTTTTACGGGCGATGTGCTTTTTAAAGACAGTATTGGAAGAACTGATCTATGGGACGGAAATCTTAAACAGTTAATAAATTCTATTAAAAAAAGACTTTTAGTTTTACCGGAAAAAACCGTTATTTTACCTGGACACGGAGATCCCAGCAGCATTAGACAAGAAAAAATCAATAATCCTTATTTAGATTTTTATGAATAAAGAGAAAAATAATTGCTCTTAAATTATGTTTTACAACAAGCGATAATCGGATTTGAGAGTTTATCGTTTAATATTTAGATTTGTAACCTGTTTAATAACAAACAAATATACGTCGATAAATAATAAGTTACTTGATTATAAGATTGTAACTGCTTATATTATATAATATTAGAAGTGGAAATAAATGAAAAAATATATTATAGCTTTAAGTGCTCTCTTTTTACTATCCTGCGGCTCAGTTAAAACTGACAAATATGAAAAAACTGATCAGGATACAACAGTTGTTTTAAGAACAACTGTTATTGTTGATAACCTCCTTGAAGATGCCCGCCAAAATTATGTAGAGGCCATTAATAATCAGAAACTTGGGTTTAAAAAAGAAACAATTGCATCGTACGAATCAGCGATGCTTAGTATCAATACTTTATCAAGTTTTCCAGATATTGATGACAATGAAGCATTTCTAGAATTGGAAAACTCGATAGTTGATGATTATCAGACTTTTATTGATGGAATGGAATATATTCCGGAAGGATCTGAATTTGTACAGTTTGACGAATGGAAAAGCAACAGAGTTGAAGATTTTGATATTGATATTGAAACCGGATCTATTGACGATTCAACTCTTATCGATAACACAAATGAAATAATGGTAGGAGACTTTCCTCTTGAAGTAAATGCTTATGTTGAGCAGTATATCGAATATTTCTCAGGGAAAGGAAGACATCATATGGAAAGATGGCTTTCTCGTTCCGGAAGATTTTTCCCGATGATGGCTAAAATATTTGCCGAGGAGCAAGTGCCTCAACAATTGATATTTTTAAGTATGATAGAAAGCGGTTTGAATCCTCACGCGCGTTCGTGGGCTAAAGCTGTTGGAATGTGGCAGTTTATGAAAGGCACTGGCAGACTTTATGACCTAAAAACTGATTTTTATGTTGATGAAAGACGCGATCCTGAAAAAGCAACAAGAGCAGCAGCAAGACATTTACGAGACCTTTACATCAGCTTGGGAGATTGGTATTTAGCACTAGCGGCTTACAACAGCGGTGAAGGCAGGGTAAACAGGGCCGTTAAAAAAAGCAGTTCAAATAATTTTTGGGAGATACGTAAATTTCTTCCTAAAGAAACACGTAATTACGTTCCACAGTATATTGCCGCAACTTTAATTGCAAGCCAACCTGAGAAGTACGGATTTACAAATATTAAATACGAAAAACCGATTGAATATAAAGAAAAAGTTATTTACGAAGGAATAGAACTTGAATTGCTTGCCCGCTGTGCAGGAATTGATGTACAGCTTTTAAGGGATATGAATCCGTCGCTGGTTCAGCATTGTACGCCTCCCGATAACACAAGGGCATTTGCTCTTAAAGTTCCCGCTGCCAGTTTCGATGCATTCGAGCAAAATTTAAATAGTATTCCTAAAGAAGCAAAAATGCAGTTTGTTCTGCATACAGTAAAACGCGGTGAAACGGTATCTAGAATTGCTTCGAATTACGGAATATCTGCGCAAAGTCTTGCAGATTTTAATAATATTTCTACAAGAGCAAAACTTTATCCTAAAGTAGAATTAAAAATTCCATTAACAAAAGTATCTGAAGAAGATTTTTCAATAAATACTGATATTCTTCCTGCTTATGAAGATATGGTTGCTGCTGCAGATGAAAATGCTCCTTATAAAATGATAATCAATAAATCTGATGATGACGACAAGTATATGAAAATATATGAGACTTCATTTTCGGATACGTCTTTTGTCATTCCCGACAGTCTTGATGCACTTAATTATACAGTAAAAAAATCTGATAAGCTTTTAGATATTGCAAAATTGTTCGATTGCAGAGTGTCGGATATAAGAAACTGGAACAATCTGCCTTATACAAAAACAATAAGAGTTGGTCAGGAACTAAAAATTTATGTTCCAAAAGATAGAAGTGATTATTTCAGCTCTGTTGAATCAATGAGTTATTCAGATAAACAGAAAATAATTAATGAGGGATCAGGTGAAAGCGGATGGGTAGAACATAAAATACGTAACGGCGAATCGCTTTCATCTATTGCTACAAAATACGGTGTAAGGATTAATCAGATAAAAGAGTGGAATGACTTACGTTCGAACAGAATTATGAAAGGCAGAGTTATAAAAATCTATTCAGGTGAAGGATCTCCTGACATGCTTTCAGATTCTGAAGAAACACCTAATGTTAAACCTGTATTTCATAAAATCAATCCAGGCGAAAGTATTGGTGCAATAGCAGAAAAATATGGTGTAAGCACATTTGAAATAAAAAGCTGGAACAATTTAAGCAGCAATAAAATAATTGCCGGAAAAACATTAAAAATATACCCCGACAGTAAAAAGGTTGCTTCAAATAACCGAATAATTGTTGATGAATTTTCTTCTCGTAATACTACTTATTTAGTAAAAAAAGGTGATACTATCGGTAAAATTGCGCTGCAATATGGAGTTACAGCCCGTGATATAAGAAGATGGAACAACCTTTCAAATAATAAAATTAAAGTGGGCGAAGAGATTAAAATATTCGCAAGAAGCCAGTCGTCAAACGTCAGCAACAATGTATCAGCAAATGATCAGAATAATATTAGAAATGAAGTTCCAAAAGAAACATTCATTCATGTGGTTAAAAACGGCGAATCTCTCAGTACACTTTCTGCAAAATATAAAATCCGCATTGATGAAATTATGAGCATCAATAATTTAAAAAATAACAAAATATTTGTAGGACAAAAGATTAAAATAATATCAGACAGCAGTAAGAGAAACGGCAATTCAGACGGTATTGACACAAGCATTAAGATTGCTAAATCGCATATAAATGAAATTATACACGTTGTTTTAAATGGGGAATCGCTTTATACTATAGCTAAGGATTACAGAGTTAAATTGTCGGATATTAAAAGCTGGAATAATCTTTCATCAAACAAAATAAAGATAGGACAAAAATTAAAGATTTTGAAAAATTGAAATAAGTTATTAAGTTTGAACACAAAATAAAAAGTCGTTAGGGGTGCTTCTGCCGAGGCTGAGATAATACCCTTGAACCTGATCCGGATAATGCCGGCGTAGGAAAATGAGCCAAGAATAATTAAGTGACGAGCCGTTTTCCAGCGGCTTTTTTAATTTCTTAATATTATAAAGGAGTTAAAATGAAACACTTAATTATTCTTTTTTTACTTTTAAACATTTGTTCCGCGCAAAATAATAACATCAGCGGAATGATTTATAATTCAGAAGATAATTCGCCTCTTGAATTTGTAAATATCAGTATCGAAGGAAAAAGTATCGGGACAATTTCCGATAAAAACGGGGAATTTGAATTAAAAGGCAATTTTGGGCAGGAAGATAAAATAATATTCAGTTTTATTGGATTTGAGAAACTTATTCTTCCCATTAACCAAATTCCTGATAAGCAAAATTTAATAATTAAACTGATAAAAAAAGTTTTATCCAGCCAATCAGTTCTGGTTACAGGAAGCATTGGGAAGCAGGGTGAAACGCCAATAACATTTTCAAAAATTACACGGAAAGATATTGAGGAAAATTATAATTTACAGGATATACCTGAATATTTGAGTTACCTTCCGTCAACAACATTTTATTCTGAAGGCGGTTCGGGATTAGGTTATAATTATCTCAGCATCCGTGGATTTGACCAGCGTAGAATTTCAATTTCGATTAACGGTATACCGCAGAATGAACCGGAAGATCACAATATGTACTGGCTCGATTTACCCGACTTATTAGCCAGTTCCGAATATATTCAAGTTCAGCGCGGATCGGGTTCGGGTGTAATCGGGTATCCGGCAGTCGGCGGCTCAATAAATATTATTACATCGTCTTTTTCAAACAAACAAATGGTTGATGTAGGAATTTCTGCCGGAAGTTACAATACACGAAAATATAACGCAACTGTTTCGAGCGGACTTATTGACAACAAGTATTCGATATATGCAAATTTCAGTCAGATGCTGAGTACCGGTTATAGAAAATTTAACTGGATCGATTTCAAATCTTATCATCTTTCCGCAATAAGATTTGATGAGAACTTTACAACTCAGATTAACATTTACGGAGGTCCGGTTGCTGACGGGTTAGTATATAACGGATTGCCAAAATTTGCTGTAAAAGATAAAAAACGACGTAAAGAAAATTACAGCTACTGGCAAGCTGATGAAAATAAATACTCAGACTCAGTATACCGAAGAACTGATGAAATCGAAAACTTTTCGCAGCCGCATTTTGAAATCTTAAATGAATATAAAATGGGTGAAAATGTTACTTTTAATTCCGCTTTGTTTTTAATAATCGGAAAAGGATTTTTTGATTACAACGGTTCGTGGACCTCTTGGGAAAATGATTATTTCAGATTGAAAGAAAACGAATATTTACCGCAGGATGGAGTTGTTCCGGGGAATGCATTAATCCGCGCTCAGGTTGAAAACAACCAGTGGGGATGGATTCCGCGAATCAGCTTTACACATACCGGCGGAACTCTTATTTTGGGCGGTGAAATGAGATTTCATAAATCGTTGCATTGGGGCGAAATAAATTATGCTGAAAACCTTCCTGTAGGTATTACGAAAAATTATAAGTATTATCAATACAACGCTAAAAAAGATATTCTTTCATTTTTTGCAAATGAGAGCTATACTATAAACGATAAACTAAGTTTACTCGGGGAATTTCAGATTTCTTATCATAAATACAGACTTTACAACGAAAAATATGTGAATACGGATTTTGCCGTGAGTCACTTGTTTTTTAATCCGAGGATTGGTGTTAATTACAAATTTAATAATGAATCGAGCATTTATTTATCTGCTGCTAGAGTTTCGCGTGAACCGAGACTTAAAAATTATTACGATGCGGCTGAATCAAGTTATGGCGAAGTCCCGGAGTTTGAAGTGAATGCAGACGGATCATACAATTTTGATAAACCTTTAGTCAAACCCGAAACTATGAACAATGCGGAACTGGGTTTCAATTTTAACAATGAAATATTTAATGTAACTGCAAACGTGTATTTTTCATTATTCAACAATGAAATAGTAAAAAACGGACAGCTCGACAGGTTTGGTCAGCCGAAAACGGGAAATATGAAACGAACGATTCACGAAGGGATTGAGGTTTCGGCTGTCTATAAAGTGAATGAATATTTGGAAATAATGGCAAACGGTACATACAGTAAGAATTTTATCAGCAAAGGTGTTGCTTATATTGAAGACACTATTTCGATAAAGGAACTTGACCTTTCGGGAAACAGAATAAGCGGATTTCCTGATTTGATGGCTAATCTGGTTATTAAATTAAATTACGAAGGATTTAACCTGCAAATCGCGAATAAATTTGTCGGGGATTTCTATTCCGATAATTACGATAAAAACTTGAAAGAGTATCTTGTAAAATATCCCGGATTTAATAATTATTCCGATAACCAGGTTGATGCGTATTTTACAACCAACATTTTTGCGGGATATGAATTCGGTTTGAATCCGGTATTTAAAAAAGTAAAAATATTTGCGCAGGTTAATAATTTATTCGATAATTTGTATGCCGCTTATGCGGTCGGAAAAGAATTTTATCCGGCAGCCGAAAGAAATTTCCTGATGGGAATAAACGTAGGATTATAATGAAAAAATGCCTGATTCTCGCTAACGGAGAAGCTCCATTGAAAACTGAAATTGAGTTTATTCTTAACTCAGGATACAATACTTTAATTTGTGCTGATGGTGGAGCAAACACTGCTTTTGAATTCGGACTTATCCCTGATTTTATAATCGGGGATTTTGATTCTGTAAAAAGGGAAGTTCTGGACTTTTTTAACGGTAAATCCGGAATAATAAAAGTGGAAACTCAGGATGATACTGATGTTGAAAAATGTTTGAAATTTGCGATTAACAATGGATTTGAGAAAGTTATAATTATCGGTGCGACAGGTGACAGGCTCGATCATTCCTTCTCAAATCTTGCAGTTTGTTTAAGGTTCAGCGATCAGATTCAGGTAAATCACATTTATAAAAAATCAATACTTTTCGTTATTAAAGATGAAGTAAAGATTAAAACTACTCCCGGTGAACCGGTTTCAATTTACGGGTTCGACAAAGAAACAATTATAAATTCCACCGGATTAAAATATAAGCTTAAAAATACGGCTTTCCCGTTCGGAATCCGGGAAAGTTCCAGCAACGAAGCCGCAGGAAGTGAAGTTAAATTGAATATTTCAGGCGGAAAAATAATCCTTATCCGCAATTACAAAGAGGCAGTGGAAAATGGTTTCTTTCAGTCCGCTTGATATAATAATTATTGTTGTATTTTTTATCCTCTTAATTTTTATAGGATTTTTATCGGGCAAAAAAACTGACGATGCAGCAGGTTATTTGCTTTCAGGCAGAAATGTTGGTCTGTGGGTTTTTATTTTTACAAATGTGGCAACCTGGTATGGCGGGATTTTAGGCGTTGGTGAGTTTACTTACAATTACGGAATTGTTAGCTGGTTTACACAAGGATTTCCGTATTACATTTTTGCAATCCTGTTCGGTATTTTCTTTGCAAAGAAAGTTAGAAACGCATCTCTTTTTACCGTACCGGATAAAATTGAACAAAATTATGGTAAGCTCGCCGGACAGTTATCAGCAGTTCTGATTTTTATTCTCGTGTCTCCCGCTCCGTATTTATTAATGGCGGCTAATCTGCTTTCTCTCATTTTCAATATTCCGCTCGCTTTCTCACTTTTAATTTCAATCGTCCTATCCAGCGTTTATTTGTTTCGGGGAGGATATAAATCCTATTTATTCACCGATGTTTTTCAGTTTTTTGTAATGTTTGCAGGATTTATAATTATTGTAGCGGCTTCATTTATAAAGTTTGGCGGATTCGATTATCTTTCTGTAAATCTGCCTGCGCAGCATTTGGAGCTTTCCGGCGGGAATTCACCGGCATTTATAATTGTTTGGTTTTTAATTGCGTTGTGGACATTCACTGATCCCGGATTTCACCAGAGATGTTATGCCGCAAAAGATGGTTCTGTTGCGCAAAAGGGAATTATAATTTCAGTTTTATTCTGGATGCTTTTCGATTTTCTTACTACAACCACAGGTTTATTTTCCCGTGCTGTTTTGCCAAATTTAAATAATCCGGTTTTATCATTTCCGCTTTATGCGGAAACTGTTTTAGGCAGCGGGTTAAAAGGTTTATTTTATGCCGCTATGTTTGCTACAATTTTATCAACTCTTAACAGCTTTTTCTTCCTTAGCGCAACAACTCTTGGCAGGGATTTTATCGAAAAGAATTTGAAAAGTAAAAATGATGATAATTTATCAAAATACACAAAGTATGGACTGGTTATTTCAGCAGTTATTGCTTTTGTCCTCTGCCTCTTTTTCGATTCGGTTATAGCCATTTGGTACACTGTAGGCAGTATTTGTATCCCGGGCATAATTTTCCTTGTAATAGGCGCTTATTACGGGAAATTCAGGGTGCCGGGCAATATTGCAGTAATAGAAATTATTACCGGAGTGGAGGGCAGTTTAATCTGGTTTTTCATAAGGGATGAATTAAACCCGGAATCTCTGTTATTTCAGATTGAACCTATGATTGCCGGACTTGCCGGTGCGCTGGTTGTGCATTTGATTGGGATAAGGATAGCACACAGATGACGCGGATAAAACTGATTTGCACTGATGGAAAATAAAAGTTTTCGCGAAACAAAACCAATGAGTTCCTACAAAGCCGGACAGGAAAACCATTGGTTAATAGAATATGTCGTTAACCAATGACTTCAGTCATTGGCTACAGAGAGATAAAATAATTTTATAACCGTTTCAACGGTTTACAAAAATTATTTATATTTATGGGCAATAATCAAAAACGGAGGCGGAATGTCAGTTCGGTCCTTATCAAAAATATGGCTTCACTTGATATGGGGAACTCATAATCACGAAAAAATACTTGTAGATAAAGAATTACGGAAAAATATTTCAAGACACTTATTGGAGTATTCTAAAGAGAAAGGCATTTATATGAAAATTAATTTTGTGAATGCTGATCATGTTCATACTCTTATCGAATTGCCTGTTGAAAAGCCGGTTGCTGAAGTTGTAAAATTCCTAAAAGGGGAGTCTTCATTCTGGATAAATAAGAATGTTGATTTAAAATTTTCGTGGGCAATGGGATATGCGGCTTTTTCAATTTCAGAATCTGGACTGGAAAAAGTTATTAAATATATATCAAATCAGGAAGAACATCATAAGGCTAAATCATTTATCGACGAGTATAAAAAGTTTTTGGACGCGTATAAAATTAGTGAAGTAGAAAACCGTTAAAACGGTTTGATATTTTTATGAGTATTTCACGAATCCAATGGTTAAAACCATTGGTTAATATATTTATTATTGTTAACCCACGACTTCAACGGGCAAAAAACCATTGGTTAACAGAATTGTTTTCGATAATTCTGCAAATTTAAAATCCGTTATTGTTTCTTACAATAGTGTAAATAACAATAAAGTCAATTATTGCCCCGATTGAAATTGCTTCCCAAATCTTTGTCCCTTTTTCCACCAACTTACAAACTTTAATTTCATTTGTATTTATGGTTCGTAATTGCCCATTTTCTTCTAATAATGATATAAAAAAGCTGTTATCATTGCTGAGATTATTACTTTCAGAATTTTGATATATGCCGCAAACTTGTGTTGAATCTGATAGTTCGAGAATTATTTCATCGCCGCTTTTTAAATTGGTAAAATCATTTTTGGCCATTTCTTTTGAATTGCTGCTGTAAGATTCATCAATTGCAACTAATCCGCCAAAACCAACACTACAGGAGAATAATAAAATAAATGAAAACATAATGATAAAATATCTCACAAAAAATTTCATTATACTCCTTTTTTCTGTTCTATCAAACCAGCTTAATAAACTTCCTTTTGCCGACTTTCAGTATCTGTTCGTTTCCGAATTTAATAATCATATTTGTATCAATGACCTTTTCGCCGTCAAGTGTAACGCCGCCTTGCTGAACAAGTCTGCGGGCTTCACCTTTTGAAGGAGCAAATTCTATTTCAACAATCAAATCGAGAAGAGGCATTTCTGTAGCTTTTGCTTTGTATTCGGGAATATCGTCCGGAACTTCTTTCTTTATAAATATTTTATCGAATTCTTCTTCGGCAGCAACAGACTCTTCCACGCTGTGATACATCTCCACAAGCTTACGGGCAAGCGCGCGTTTTAAATTCCGAGGGTTAATTTCCGGGTTTGCCAAATCGGATTTTATCTTAACAAGTTCTTCGTTGCTTACATTTGTTGCAAGTTCGTAATATGTGTAAATAACGTTATCCGGTATCGAAAGACTTCTGCCGTAAATTTGCGAAGGGGAATCGCTTAATCCAATATAATTGTCATAGGATTTGCTCATTTTTTCAACGCCGTCGGTACCTACTAAAATAGGCAAAGTAAGAATTACCTGCGGCTCCATCCCGAATTCGCGCTGAATATCGCGGCCTACAAGCAGATTGAATTTCTGGTCAGTTCCGCCAAGCTCAACATCGCTGTTAATTGCCACGGAATCCATTGCCTGAGCGAGCGGGTATAAAAACTCGTGAACGCTTATAGGAATTCCTGCTTTAAATCTTTTAGTAAAATCATCACGTTCAATCATTCGTGCAATCGTATATTTTGAAGCAAGCTTTATCACATCCTCAAAACTCATTTTACCAAGCCACTCGGAGTTGTGAACAATCCTTGTCTTTTCCTTGCACAGAATTTTAGATGCCTGTTCGATGTACGATTCTCCGTTTTTCCGGCTTTCTTCTAAAGTAAGCGGAGGACGTGTAGAATTTCTTCCCGAAGGATCTCCTATCATTCCGGTAAAATCGCCGATAATTAAAATTATCTGGTGACCAAGCTGCTGAAAATGCGCAAGTTTTCGTAAAACAACCGAATGACCGAGATGAAGATCGGGGCGGGTGGGGTCGCAACCGAGTTTAATATTAAGCGGTTTGTTTTCTTTTAACGATCTTTCAAGTTTTTTTACAAGTTCATCTTCAGGAACAATTTCGTTTGCGCCTCTTCGGATTAAATCCATCTGTTCGTTTATCGGGGGGAAAAGTATTTTGCTGCTCAATTTCAAAACCTCATTTATTAAATTGCTTAAAATTCCTGTCTTTATCGCGTTTCAAATCTTTTTCTTTAATCGATTCGCGTTTGTCGTATAGTTTCTTTCCTTCTGCAAGTCCAAGCTCAACTTTAACTTTGCCGTTTTTGAAATATAATTTTAATGGAATAAGAGTAAATCCTTTACTCTGAACTTTTGAATTTATCTTTCTTATTTCCGAAGCATTTAGCAGCAATTTCCGTTTGCGCAGCGGATCGTGATTATTAATATTTCCGTGGTCGTAAACATTAATGTGCGAATTTACAATCCAAACTTCGCCGCTTTCAATTACCGCGTAGCTGTCGGTTAAATTTACTTTATGCTGTCTAAGGGATTTCACTTCCGTCCCCACAAGCACAATTCCGGCTTCGTAGGATTGAACAATGTGGTATTCGTGTCGCGCTTTGCGGTTTACTGTTATATCTTTTTCTTGCATTGCGAAATTTACAAAAATTAAACGAAAAAAGAGTAAGAGTAAGTATCAAGAGTAAGAAAAAACAGAAAACCGGTTGTCTGAAAACCTGCATTTGTTTATTTTCACAAAAGTAGAATATGAAAATATCTATCACATTTAATAAAGCTTTCGTGTAATATTTGAAGCATTAAATAAAACCGGCAAGGATGAAAGTCCTGCCGAGACAAAAAAATGAATATGCGATTTGTTTGATAAATAATAAGGAATAGTATTATGTTTGATAATGTAGTATTGTTTGTCTCAGTAGTTCTTATGTATTGCGAGTATCTTTTTATAATGGCAGCAACATACATATCCATTAAATTGTTTATTAAAGAGAAACCTAAAACAATATTTGAACTTTTTGTAATATTTGTTTTTGTCGTTTTAGACAGTATCTTGATTATTCCATTTGCGGTTACATCAGAAATAACTTTTACTCTTAATAATCCATTCTTAACAAAAATATTTGGATCTATTGAAAATGAACCATTAACTATACTAACTAAGATTGATTACATCAGTTTGATTTTTTGGGTAATAGATACATTTTTGATTTATAGTATTGCGAAATATCTTCAAGCACGATTAAATAAGAAATTGAACTTTAAGTAATATCCTGTTCGACGAGAAAACCGGCAAGAACGAAAGTTCTGCCGGGACAAAAACAAATCGTTTGTTATTCTTTCTATTAAAGGCTTAATATGCGAAAAATAGTAACTATTATTTTCATAGCGGTAATTATAAGTTGTTCTTCAACATATGAAAACCAAGAAAGCCAAATTACTCAAAAGAATTGGCATCCTTCGACTTCAAATGCTCCATATATATCAATGCTTTATCATTTTGTAAAATGGAACAAAATACAGGAAATACAAGCTGGAATAAATATAAATAGATTAAAGAAAATTACTGGTAATATTGCTAAATATCCAGGTTCAAACAATATTATTGTTTTTATGACAATTTCTCCAGATGATATATATTACGAAGTCGCAATAAAATTAACAAAGAACGAATCAGTAGAAGATATAAGCTTTAAAATTAATATGCCGAATTCTGTTGCTCAGCGTATACTTGAAAAAACGGCTGAATAATCTTTTAATCCTAAAGGGAGATTCTCATTAGGAAATAAGTTAAAATTTTCCACCTGCCGCTAACAAAAGAGCAAAAAACGAGAGATATAGAATAAGAATATGCTTGCTCACCGAAGGAGGGATTAGGATTACGATTAAGAAAAGAAATAAAGATCTAAAATCCTCCTGGATCCCTGTTTTTACTTATAACTTATAACTTAAAACCGTTTTTTCCCCCCGTCGTGCTTGATAAAAAGTAACAGATTGTTATATTTCGTTTTGCATTTCTTTATTTCTGGTTCTATTATTGGAGAATTTTATGCCGTTTGCAAAAATCGAAATATCTTTCCGCAAAACCTCTGATTTTATAAAAAATAACACAGCACAGCGCTTCCCAAAATACGAGTTTCATATTGCACGGCAGATACGCGAAAAATATGATTTTGAGGAAGAATTGTTTTCAATTACCGGTAATGTAATTCTTGCCGATTTCAGGGCAGTGAGGAATTTTACCGAAAAGATAAACCGGAAACGAGGAAATGAATATAAAGTAAGGGCGGGGCAGGTTAACGCCACCGGCTTGCTGGATGAAATTTATCATTTTATAATCCGCGAATACGAAGCTACGCACAACCCCGGAGTATTTTCGCGCATTGTAAATTACCTTGAAAAGAAGCTTACAAAAAAACGCTTCCGTTTTATCGTGTCCGAATTTGTTGATCTTTTTCCGCCATCCAAAGTGTATAAAAACAAGATGAGCATTGCCGATTATATTGCATCATCCACCGAAGGCAAACCGAATATAGAAATAATAATTGAAGAAATGGCGCTGCTGTATTTCGCAAATCTTAATCCCGCTAATGCAAGCCTTAAGGAATTATTTGACGATAAATATTTCGGGAACAGACTGATTTACGCGAAATCCGTAATGAATATGGAGGAAATGTTTAAGAACGAAAAGCCGTTCGGACCTGAAAATCAGGATTTGTTTACACTGCTGAGAGCACCTATTTTGCACAGTCCCGAAGATATTGAAGGACAGCTTGATTTTGTTCAGAATAAATGGGGAATTATCTTAAAAGATAAATTTACTAAAAGAATTTTAACAAGCAGAGATTTGATAAAAGAAGACAGGCGGTTTGACGGTTTCGGCGGAGGGAAAGCTCCTACAGTTGTGCCGAAATACCGCGGACTTCACGATGATCTTCTCTCGCTGGGAAAATCGGGTTACAATTACGCTGCCGATAGCTCTCTCGATTATCTCGAACCGGAACAGTTCACGCCCGATATTCACTGGA
This sequence comes from Ignavibacteria bacterium, assembly GCA_012719345.1. Classification (GTDB taxonomy): domain Bacteria; phylum Bacteroidota; class Ignavibacteria; order Ignavibacteriales; family Melioribacteraceae; genus JAAYAN01. The sequence goes on from JAAYAN010000116.1 coordinate 74,839, forward strand.
TGCCGAACGTGGTGATGATTGCAAAAAACGCATACGTCTGGCTCGATCAGCTTTCAAAAAAATACGGCTGGCACATTCATAAACTGGATCACGTTCCCGATGAAGAGCTCGACGAAATTGCCGGAATGCACATTAACGGTCTGTGGCTTATAGGATTGTGGGAAAGAAGCGTTGCTTCACGGAGAATAAAGCAGATTATGGGAAATCCAGATGCCATTTCATCGGCATATTCGCTGTGGGATTATGAAGTTGCGTACGATCTGGGAGGCGAGGCAGCTTTTCAGAATCTCAAAGAAAGAGCATGGAAACGCGGAATAAGATTGGCAAGCGATATGGTGCCTAATCATACCGGAATTTACAGCCGGTGGGTACTCGAAAAGCCGCATTATTTCATACAATCAAATTACAGTCCATTTCCAAATTACACTTTTACCGGCGTGGATTTATCGGAAAGCAGTGATATGCAGATAAGAATTGAAGACGGGTACTGGCGTCATTCCGATGCTTCGGTTGTTTTTCAGCGGATTGATAAAAGAACAGGGGAAGTTAAATATATTTACCATGGAAACGATGGAACGAATATGCCGTGGAACGATACGGCGCAATTAAATATGCTTATTCCCGAAGTGCGCGAAGCAGTAATACAAAAAATATTTGAAGTAGCGCGAAAGACATCAATTATCCGTTTCGACGCCGCAATGACGCTGGCAAAAAAACATTTTCAAAGACTTTGGTTTCCTCAGCCCGGAACAGGGGGCGATATTCCATCACGTTCGGATCATGCTTTAACAAGGCAGGAATTTGATAATTGGTTTCCTAAAGAATTTTGGCGCGAAGTAGTTGACCGCATAAACGAAGAATTGCCCGAAACTCTTCTTCTTGCCGAGGCTTTCTGGCTGATGGAAGGATATTTTGTGCGAACGCTTGGGATGCACCGCGTTTATAACAGCGCGTTTATGCATATGATTATGAACGAAGAAAACAGAAAATACCGCGATTTAATTACGAATACGCTCGAATTTGAACCCGAAATTCTGAAACGTTATGTTAATTTTATGAGCAATCCCGATGAAGAAACTGCAATAAAACAATTTGGGACAGATGATAAATATTTCGGCACATTTATTTTGATGATAACATTGCCGGGTTTGCCGATGATTGCGCACGGACAGATTGAAGGCTACACCGAAAAATACGGAATGGAATACCGACGAGCTTATTATAACGAATCGCCTAACCAGTGGCTGATTGACCGCCATAAACGCGAAATATTTCCCGTGCTGAAAAAACGGTATTTGTTCAGCGAAGTTTATAATTTCTGGTTTTTCGATTTTCACGATAACGCCGGATATATTAACGAAAACGTAATGGCTTATTCAAACGGTTACGGACACGAACGTGCGCTTATTTTTTATAACAACAAATACGACTCTGCTTTTGGACGAATTTATCACTCTGCACCTAAACTTGTACCGGGAGAAAACGATAAATATCTTAAACATATCACAATCGGCGAAGCATTATCAATAAAAAATGACGGCAAATATTTCTACATTTTCCGCGAGGCAATTTCGGGCTTGGAATTTATAAAAGCAGGAAACGAGTTTTACAACGATGGTTTTTACATTGAACTTCAGGGATTTAAGTACAAAGTTTTTATGGATTTCCGCGAAGTTTACGACCATACAGGTGAATTTGAAGCCGTTAGAAACAGATTGTTTGGAGGCGGCGCCGCTAATATCTGGCTTCTTGTTGAAGAGGAAAGGCTTAAACATATTCACGATGCATTGGAAAATCTTGCCGATGAAAAAATAATTGATATTTTCGTTAACGCATTTGTTCTTGATGATGTTAAGAAAGAAAAAGCTGAAAAAGACCTAAAATTTATTCTTAACAGATATTCTTATCTGCTTGGCTGCATAAACGATAAATATCGTTTAAATGTAAACTGCTCAAAAGAACTTAAAGATTTCAGCCTGTATCTTTCGGCAGTGCGAAATGTAAATGTAAAACTAAGCGGATTTTTGCGCGAAAAAAAATATTCATTTAATAAAATTATCGGTAAAAAAGTACCTTTTAGCACCGATTCAAATTATCTGGAGCACAGTTATTTTTATCTTGCCTGGCTTACAATTAAAAGCCTTAAAAACATAATGCCTATTACGGGTGAATTAAATAAAGAGAACTTTTTTAATAAACTTATTCTCGAAAAACCTCTGCATAAAATTTATAATAAAACAGGAATGGGCGAAAGTGAATACAACAAAGAAATGTTTCTGCTGTTAACCCTGCTGAAATACGGGGGTGGAATTTTAAGTTTGAAAAATCTTCCGGAAGGATCAAATCCCGAAGAAAAATATGCTGGAAAAATGACAATAATTGCGGATATGCTTGAAGATAAGGATGTAAAAAATCTTCTCGGTGTTAATGTATATAAAGAAATTACATATTATTCAAAAGAAAACTTCGAAGAAATGATGAACTGGCTGCTTTCAACATCGTTTGTTGAATACTTTGCCGATGAACAGTTTATTAAAGAAAATACTGCCGATGAAATAAATAACAGTCTTATCCGTTCGATGAAATTGTTTTCGGTAATACTCGAATTATCGGATAACTCAGGCTATCAGCTTCCGGTTTTTAAGGAATCTCTAAAATTTAAATTCAGATAAAAAAAAGTCCGTTGTAAAAACGGACTTAAATTTTCTAAATCTAACTGTCAATAACATCAATGATGTTTTTCTATTCCTTTAAAAAGAAGGAATTTGCTTTGTTCGCGTATTATTTCCAGTGAAATTTTATCGTGGCTGATTGCCCAGAAACTTAAAGAATTACGGATTGCCCCGAAAATAAAATGCCGGAAAACCTGTAAATTTATGTCGTCCGAAAAATCTCCCGAATTTATACCTTCCTTTACAATCGATTCGCCTATATCCAGAAACCTGTTGTAATATGTCCTGAAAGGTTTGTTTTCTTTATTGGAAACTGTATTTTGCTCGTTAACAAATACAGTTGCCAGCGAGGGATTTTCCGAAAAAACCGAAAATACTGAATCAATAGTCATACTCATTTTATTTATCGGCGAAATTCCTAAATCATTACGTATTACAGTCAGCTTTTCAAGAAGTTCGGACCAAAGGTTAATAAAAATTTTATTTAACAGGTCTTCTTTATTCTTATAATAAACATAAACACTGCCGGTAGCAACACCTGCGTCTTCAGCTATCTGGGAAATCTTAGCATTAAAATATCCATCTTCGGCAAATCTATTAATCGCCGCGGATAAGATATCCCGCTCTTTATTTCCTTCTTTAGTTCTCACAAGCTCTCCGGATTATGCAATAATTTAAAATTTCAACTTGCAAGCAGTTTATTAATAGACTCGGCGGCTTTTTTGCCTTCTCCCATAGCTAAAATTACTGTGGCTGCGCCTAAAACTATATCACCTCCGGCAAAAACTCTGTCCATCGATGTTTTTTGGTTATTATCAACTACAATATTTCCCCAGCGGGTTGTCTCAATCTGAGGGGTTGATTGTTTAATTAAAGGATTGCTGTTATTACCGATAGCCACAATAACAGTATCAACATCAAGAATAAATTCGCTGTTTTCAATTTTAACAGGTCTGCGGCGTCCCGATTCATCCGGTTCGCCAAGTTCGTATCTTAAACATTCAATTGCTTTTACTCTTTTATTTTCGTCGCCAATTATTCTTTTTGCATTCTCCAGAAATCTGAATTCAATTCCTTCTTCTTTTGCGTGCTGAACTTCTTCGGCGCGGGCAGGCATTTCTTTTTCTGTTCTGCGGTAAATTACATATACTTTTTTTGCTCCAAGTCTTACAGCCATACGGGCAGCATCCATTGCAACGTTACCGCCGCCAAGCACGGCAACAGTTTCCGATTCGTAAATAGGGGTATCAGCTTTAGTTTTATCGAATGCGCGCATTAAATTAGCTCGTGTAAGATATTCGTTTGCAGAAAAAACTCCCACTAAATTTTCACCTTCAATATTCATAAAAACCGGAAGACCGGCGCCAGTACCTACGAATACCGCTTCATATCCGTCTTTTTCAATTAAATCCTGAAGTTTGCGGGTTTTGCCAATAATAAAATTCGTGCGGAATTCAACGCCCATTTGTTTCAGCATATCAATTTCTTTATCTACAATATCGTTCGGCAGACGGAATTCGGGAATACCGTAACGCATTACGCCGCCCAATTTATGAAAAGCTTCAAATATTGTAACCGAATGACCTTCGCGTCTAACGTCTGCAGCAACAACAAGCCCTGCAGGACCACTGCCGATTACAGCAACTTTTTTCCCTGTTTCAGGTTTTATTTTTGGAACTGCGGCTAAATTGCTGGTCCTTTCCCAATCTGCAACAAATCTTTCAAGTCTGCCAATTGCAACAGATTTATCAACATCTTTAAGAGCTTTTCCTACCGTGCAGTTTTTCTGACATTGGCTTTCTTGAGGACAAACTCTTCCGCAAATTGCAGGTAGCAGAGTAGTCTCTTTAAGAATTTCGGCAGCTGCCGGTAAATTGTTTTCGGCAATTTGTTTAATAAACGCCGGAATGTTAATGTTTACAGGACAATCATCAATGCATTTTGGTTTTGCGCACTGAAGGCATCTCATTGCTTCAATTCTTGCTTGTTCAAGCGTATAACCGATAGCTACTTCTTCAAGATTGTTTCTTCGCTCAACACTATTTTGATGCGGCATTTCCTGCGGAGGAATTGCCATTCTGTCTTTTGTTTTTAATGATGCTCGTTTTTCGGGGTCGTTAAGAAGCGATAATTCGTATTCACTAAGTTCTTTATGTGTTGTCATTATTTTTTTTGCTCAAGATATTTATCTAAATTACATTTATGAGATTTTTGCTCGATCTTTTTATAAGAATTAAGTCTTGCAATCATATTGTCGAAATCAACAAGATGCCCGTCGAATTCCGGACCGTCAACGCAAACAAATTTTACTTCGTTGCCAATATTTACTCTGCAGCCGCCGCACATACCGGTTCCATCAACCATTATTGTATTTAAAGAAACAAGTGTTTTTACTTTGTAAGGGCGGGTTGTTTCGGAGCAGAATTTCATCATTATGGGAGGTCCTATCGCAATAACTAAATCCGGTTTAGGATTTTCTTCGCAAAGCTCTTTTAACGGCTGAGTAACAAGAGCTTTCAAGCCATACGAACCGTCGTCTGTACAGATTATTTGCTTGTCGGAATATGCTGCCATTTCTTTTTCAAGGATAATCAGATCTTTATTCCTAGCACCCAAGATTGTTATAACTTCATTTCCGGCTTTTTTCATAGCCTGAACGATAGGATGGAGAGGGGCAACCCCGATTCCGCCGCCTACGCATACAACTCTGCCGAATTTTTCGATATGTGTAGGAGAACCAAGCGGTCCTGCAAGATTTGCAATCTTATCACCTTCGTTAAGTCTCGATAATTCGTCGGTGGTTTTGCCCACAACCTGGAAAATTAATGTAATCGAACCTTCTTTTTCATCTGCATCTGCAATTGTAAGAGGTATTCTTTCGCCGAAATCGTCATCGAGCTGAAGAATTATAAACTGACCGGCTTTTCTTTCGTTGCATATAAGGGGATTGTGAATCCTCATTAAATATACATTATCCGATAATTTCTGTTTGAAGAGTATTTTATTCATTTATTTCAGTATTTGTTAAAAAAGGACAGGTAAAATTATTAAAATATTTCCAATTCCGGAAATTATTTGAATTTTTTAATGATAAATATGGTTATTTTAATCTAAATATAAATTTAACAGAGGAATTTGTGATTATAGCAGTCCCGAAAGAAATTCTTCCCGGAGAAAACAGAATAGCAATGGTACCGGACTTAGTACAAAAACTAATTAAGGAAGGATTTATTGTTAAAGTTGAAAAAAACGCAGGCATCAAAGCCGGATTTACAGATGAAATGTATATAAATGCCGGTGCAGAAGTAATAAAAGGATTATCCGATTTATACGCTGAGGCCGATATTATTCTTAAAGTGCAAAGACCTGTAGAGGACAAAGAATCCGGTAAACACGAACTGGATTACTTAAAAAAGGATTCACTTCTTATAACTTTTTTATATCCGCTTTATTATCCGGAACTGGCAGAAAAATGCGCTTCGAAAAATATAAATGTTATATCGATGGATCAGATTCCGCGAACGACTTTAGCGCAAAAAATGGATGCATTAAGCTCGCAGGCAAATCTTGCAGGATATAAAAGCGTTATTATGTGCGCGAATGAACTAGGCAAAGTTTTTCCTTTAATGATGACAGCAGCCGGCACAATTTCTCCGGCAAAAGTGGTAATTATGGGAGCCGGAGTTGCAGGGTTGCAGGCATTAGGAACGGCAAAACGTCTGGGGGCTGTTGTTGAAGTTTCTGATATACGTCCTTCGGCAAAAGAAGAAGTGCAAAGTCTGGGCGGCAGATTTATTGAATTGAAGACTGATGAAAATATGCAGGATTCCGGCGGATATGCAAAGGAGCAATCGGCAGAATTTCTTCAAAAACAGAAAGACCTTATTTTTAAACATATAACAGAAGCAGATATTGTAATTACCACAGCTCTTATTCCCGGTAAAAAAGCTCCCATTCTTGTTACAGAAGAAATGATAAAAAATATGAGAAAAGGAAGTGTCGTTTTAGATATGGCTGTAGAATATGGCGGGAATTGCGAAATAAGCGAGTGTGGAAAAACGGTGACTAAGCATGGTGTTAGAATAATCGGCGAGCCAAATATTCCTTCATTTGTTGCTGTTAACGCCAGCGAGTTATACTCAAAAAATATTTTTAACCTGCTAATGCATATTTCAAAAAATGCAAATCTAAATTTGAACATAGAAGATGAAATTGTAAAAGGGTCGTTAATCATTTTTAACGGTGAGATTGTTCACGAAAGAACAAAACAATTACTAAAATAAATAACAATATAATGAAATTAAAACCGGAAGGAATAGAATGACTGAAATAATTCAATTACTTATGCAGATATATGTTTTTGTGCTTGCTGTATTTGTTGGATTCGAACTGATAACAAAAGTTCCCCCTACTCTTCACACTCCTCTTATGTCTGGATCAAATGCAATTTCGGGCATAACGGTTATTGGCGCGTTGATAAGTGCGGGATTGGAAGAGTTTACCGTTACAACAATTTTGGGGATGATTGCATTGATATTTGCGCAGATAAATGTTGTTGGCGGATTTTTAGTAACGGACAGAATGTTGAAAATGTTTAAAAATAAATAGGCGGCTGAATGGAAATTTTATCTTATATAGTTTATTTGTGCGCATCAGTTCTGTTTATTTTAGGAATTAAAAAACTTGGTTCGCCAAAAACAGCACGAAAGGGGAATTTTCTTTCTTCTTTAGGAATGCTGATAGCAATTGTGATTACGCTTTTCGATAAGCATATACTTTCGTATGAATATATAATTGTCGGACTTTTAACAGGTTCTGTTATCGGGGTTGTTTTTGCATTAAAAGTGCCGATGACAGGTATGCCTCAGATGGTTGGTCTGCTTAACGGGTTCGGCGGCGGAGCTTCGGTGTTAGTTGCTTTGGCGGAATATTATAAGTTTTTGAATGACAATAGTCTTAACATTACTTCAACTATTTCAATTGTAATAAGTGTTTTTATTGGCGCTGTTACTTTTACCGGTTCCCTTGTGGCTTTTGGAAAACTTCAGGGAATTGTAACAGGAAAAGTAGTAAAGTATCCTTTGCAGCACCCTTTAAATCTACTTCTTATTGTATCAGTTCTTGCAGGAGGAGTTTATTTTACCTTAAATTCAGGAATGCCTGAATTAATAATTGCAATTGCAGCAGTTTCGCTGCTGCTGGGTGTATTTCTTGTGCTTCCAATCGGCGGAGCTGATATGCCAGTGGCTGTTTCACTGCTTAATTCCTATTCGGGTCTTGCAGCATCGGCAACAGGGTTTGTTATAAATAATAATATGCTAATAATTGCTGGCGCGCTGGTAGGCGCATCAGGCATTATTCTTACTTTGATAATGTGCAAGGGGATGAACCGTTCATTAATGAATGTTGTTTTGGGAGGATGGGCTGATGCGGGAAGTTCTTCTTCGGGTGTTGGACAAAGCTCAATTAAAGGTGAAGTAAAATCGGTTGATGCAGAAGAAGCGGCTATGCTTTTTGATGCAGCCTCAAATGTTGTAATTGTTCCTGGATACGGAATGGCTGTTGCTCAAGCACAGCATGCAATTCGGGATTTGATGAATGTGCTTGAAGGACGTAATATAAATGTAAGATTTGCTATTCATCCGGTTGCCGGAAGAATGCCTGGACATATGAATGTCCTTTTGGCTGAAGCAAATGTTCCGTACGATAAGCTGTATGCATTAGAAGATATTAATGATGATTTTAACAATGTAGATATAGTTCTGGTAATAGGTGCAAACGATGTCGTAAATCCTGCGGCGCGCCACGATAAAAACAGTCCTATTTTTGGTATGCCTATACTAAATGTTGATTATGCAAAAACTGTTATAATTAATAAAAGATCGATGAATCCGGGTTATGCCGGAATTGAAAACGAACTTTTTTACGGAAATAACTCATTGATGTATTTCGGAGATGCAAAAGAAGCGGTAGCTAAACTTGTTCAAGAAATTAAAACGTTGTAATTTATGCCAAATATAACCGGAACTGAACAGATTGAGTATCTGAAAGAATTACGCGTCAATATTGATGAATTGACGGGTGAAATGGAGAATTTTGCCTTTTTGAATAAAATCCCGATTCTCGATTGGAAAGCTTCTGAATTCCTTCAGCAGTTAGTAAAAATTAAAGAGCCGACAAACGTTTTAGAAATAGGGACAGCTATAGGTTATTCAACAATTATGATTGCTAAAAATCTTTCTGAAAACTCAATCATCGATACTATTGAGCTAAGCAGGATCAATGTCCCTCTTGCTCGCAGGTATATTGAAAGATCAGGTTTATCCGGAAAAATCAATATAATTGAAGGGGATGCATTAAAGGTTATCCCTGAACTTGATAAAAAATACGATTTTATTTTTCTTGATTCCGATAAAGAAGATTATCTTGCGCTTTTTAATGAAGTCCTTCCGAAGTTGAATACGAAAGGCATTTTATTTGTTGATAACCTTCTATGGAAAGGGAATATTGCCTTAAAAGAAATTCCGGAGAAATTTAAAAAATCAGCATCAATTATTAAAGAGTTTAACAGAAAGTTTTGCTCGAACGAAATTCTTGAAGCTAAAATTTATCCTATCGGAGATGGAGTTGGCGTAGGGATAAAAAAATAAAGACTGTTTTAAAAGCCCGATTGTTTAAAGAATTAATAAATTAAATAAAAAGAGTTCCCAAATATTACCACCTTTAAAACAGTCTTATAATTATCTGTTCTTTTTTAGAGTATCCGAATACTTATCGGCAACTTCCTGAACAGATTTGCTGGAAATCAGATTATAAATTCTGTTTCTTAATTCAGCCCATTCTTCGTGTAAAGGACAAGGATTTTCGTCGGAGCATTCTTTTAAACCAGTAACACATTTTAAATTAATAACAGGTCCTTCAACTCTTTCAACAATTTCGAGGATTGAACTTCGTTGCGCGAGCTCCGTAATTTTAAATCCTCCGCCTCTGCCTTTAAATGAATCCACATATCCGTATTTTGCCATACGCTGCAATATCTTTGCAAGATAATGAGAAGGTATTTCTTCACTCTCTGCTATTTCCGACGACATCACCAACGCTTCTTTTGGCTGACGCGCAAGATACAATACTGCACGAATTGCATACTCGCCAGTTTTGGTATAAATCATTACATAACCTCACTCTACTAGAAATTTAATTTGGGAGTCTTTTGTCTTAAATAAACTTAAGTAAAATAATACTTTTTTTTAATAAATAATATATTATGTCCCTATATTTCTTAGGAATTCTCCGTTTTGAGCTTTTATAATCGTTTTATGATAAAGTTTTTTTTCTATAGCTTTAATGAATTCATCTTTCCGGTCTTTTAGTATCAGGCATTCAATTGTATAATATTCTTTAAAATCGCTTAGGAGAATGTTTGCTTCATAAGAAGATAGAAAATGATAAACTGTACTTATCATACTCTGATCGAATTCAAGGAGGAACTTAACATATACTCCTTGTTTTTGAAGGGGAGCAATTTCAAGTGTATCTATGCCCGATTTGTAATATGCTTTGGCAAGCGGACCTACACCTAACTTAGTTCCGCCGAAATATCGTGTAGAAATAAGAAGAACATTAACTAGTCCGAAATGCTGTATTGCATTTAAAAGACGGATACCTGCTGTTCCGCTCGGTTCGCCATCGTCGGAATATTTTTGAACTCCGTTAAAAAGAAGAAAAGCATAGCAGTTATGTGTTGCGTCAAAGTATTTCTTTTTTGTCTGCAGAATAATATTTTCGGCTTCTTCTATTTCAGAAACCTGATAAGTCTGACCGATAAAAAGAGACCCTTTTTCGCGGAATTTTGTTTCTGCAGGAGATTTGATTGTTATGATTATATCGCTGCTCATTATCAAGAGAGAAATATTTGTAAATTAATAAAATTGATTTTCAATTTGCGTATGCCTAATATAAAGGTTTAAACTTTAAATTTTCTTGATAAAATGGATTTCCAAAGTAAAATAATTATTAAAGGGGCGCGGGAGCATAATCTTAAAAATATTGATGCCGAAATTCCGCGCGATACATTAACAGTAATTACCGGATTATCGGGATCCGGCAAATCATCATTAGCTTTCGATACGATTTATGCAGAAGGGCAAAGGCGTTACATCGAAAGTCTTTCTGCTTATGCGCGTCAGTTTCTTGATATGCTTGAAAAACCTGATGTTGATCTTATAGAAGGGCTCAGTCCTGCAATTTCAATCGAACAAAAAACTGCCGGTGGAAATCCCCGCTCCACTGTAGGAACTGTAACAGAGATATACGATTATCTGCGTCTTCTTTATGCTAGAATAGGGAAACCGTATTGTTACAATTGCGGGAAAATTGTGGAAAAGCAGTCGAGCGAGCAGATAATTGACAAAATTATTGAAAATTTCAATCAACAGCGGATAATGATTTTTGCTCCGGTTGTAAGAGGAAGAAAAGGGCATTACAGGGAACTGTTTGAAGAAATATTGCGCGATGGGTTTTTACGTGTAAGGGTGGATAATGAAATATTTGAAATTACCGAAGGACTTAAAATTGACAGATATAAAGTCCATAACATAGAAATACTGGTTGACAGGATAGTTGCTTCGGCAAAGGCTAGACACAGAATTTCGGAATCGGTTGAAGTTGCGCTGAATTATGGAAACGGAAATATAATTTTAAGCGACGGGAAAAACGATCTTATTTTCAGCAGAAATCTGGCTTGTCCGGATTGCGGAATAAGTTACCCCGAACTTGCTCCGAATTCCTTTTCGTTCAACACTCCATACGGGTATTGCCCCGAATGCCAGGGACTTGGTGAAAAGCGTGAGTTTGATATAAATCTTATAATCCCCGATTTCGGCAAAACAATAAATCAGGAAGCGCTTGCTCCTTTGGGTAAACCAAGAAACATCTGGCTTTTCGATCAGCTTAAAGGTGTAGCCTCAACATATAAATTTGATTTCGATACTAAAATTAGCGATTTGAATGAATTTCAGCTTGATATTCTAATGAACGGAACTAAGGAAAAGGTGGAATTCCTTTACAGTTATGGCAGCGGGAAGACCGTTACATACAAGCATAAATATATAGGTATCTATCAATACTTAAAAAAATATTATCAAAACACATCATCTCCGAAAATACGCGAATGGGCGGAATCCTTTATGAACACGCAGACATGCCATGAATGCAACGGAGGCAGACTTCGCAAAGAATCGCTTAGCGTTAAAATAGGCGGAAAAAATATAAGCGAGGTTTCTGCTCTTTCAATTAAGCGTGCTAAAGAATATTTTGATGATTTGCGGTTAACAGAAAGAGATAGATTAATATCAAAGCAGATATTAAAGGAAATTACAAGCAGAATTGATTTTCTGCTGAATGTAGGGCTTGATTATCTTGCTCTTGACCGAACTGCGCGTACGCTTTCGGGGGGGGAATCGCAACGGATAAGGCTGGCAACCCAGATAGGCTCGCAGCTTGCGGGAGTTCTTTATGTACTTGATGAACCAAGCATAGGGCTTCATCAAAACGATAATATGAAATTGATAAATTCGTTGAAAGAATTACGGGATATAGGAAATACGGTAATTGTTGTAGAGCACGATCGCGAAACAATCGAAAGTGCCGATTATATTATTGATCTAGGTCCTAAAGCCGGTGAACATGGCGGAGAGGTTGTTCTTTCGGGAAATTACAAAAATATCTTAAAAGAAAATAATTCCAAATCACTTACTGTTCAGTATCTTAAAGAAGAAAAGAAAATAGAAATTCCTGAAAAAAGAAGACAGGGAAACGGTAGTTATATTTTGTTAAAAGGAGCAGAAGGCAATAATCTAAAAAAAATAGATTTGAAGATTCCGTTGGGAACTCTTTGCGCAATAACCGGAGTAAGCGGTTCTGGGAAATCGACACTTATAAACGATACTCTCGTAAGAATTTTAATGAGCAGGTTTTATAAATCGAAAGTTGTTCCCGATAAATACGCCGGAATTGAAGGTCTGGAAACCATAGATAAAGTTATTGAAATTGATCAATCGCCGATAGGAAGAACACCGAGATCCAACCCTGCAACTTATACCGGTTTATTCACACACATACGCGATCTTTTTACACAGCTTCCCGAATCGAAAATGAGAGGATATAAACCGGGGAGATTCAGCTTTAATGTAAAAAGCGGAAGATGCGAAGAATGCGAAGGCGACGGGATGAAGAAAATTGAAATGAACTTTTTACCCGATGTTTACGTAACCTGCGAAGTATGCAACGGGAAAAGATACAACCGCGAAACGCTTGAAATATTGTATAAAACAAAATCGATTGCCGATGTGCTCGATATGACAATTCAGGAAGCACTTAACTTTTTTGATGATTTTCCGGCAATTAAAAGGAAAATAAAAGCTCTTAATGATGTCGGACTCGGCTATATTAAGCTTGGGCAGCAGGCTACAACTCTATCCGGCGGAGAGGCGCAAAGGGTGAAACTTGCAACCGAATTAAGCAAAATAAGTACAGGTAAAACTCTTTATATTCTTGATGAGCCGACAACGGGATTGCATTTTGAGGATGTGAATATTCTGCTGAAAGTTTTAAATAAACTTGTAAACAAAGGCAATACAGTGCTTATTATAGAACATAATATGGATGTTATAAAAGTTGCTGATTATATAGTGGATTTAGGTCCCGGCGGAGGAGAACACGGTGGTAAAATTATTACCCAGGGAACTCCCGAAGAAGTAGTCGGCTGCAAAAAAAGTCTTACAGGAAAGTATTTGAAAAAGGAATTTGAACGAGTTGAATCAATTTAAGGTGTATTATGAGTGAAAGCATAAAAGAATTTAAAGCGTACCGGACGGAAATGAATGATAAAATTCTGAATTCCGGTTTCCGTGATTTTAATAAATTTTTCGCGCTGGATAATAAAGCTTATGTTGACGGAGCATTGCCGGTAAAAATGAAGGAATTAATGGGTCTTGTTGCCTCGATGGTTTTGAGGTGCAACGACTGCATTCTTTATCATATTGACAGATGCGTTTGTGAAGGAGTAAGCAGGCAGGAAATGTATGAAGCGTTTAATATTTCTCTGGTTGTTGGCGGATCGATAGTTATTCCTCATTTGCGCTTTGCAATGGAAAAACTTGACGAGCTTTTGCCCGAACAGAATAAGGAGAACTGATATTTATATTTTTCCTAAAAATATTGTTACAATGAATGGCAATCTTGATGTTTTAAAAGATACCGGAATTGAGGTTCGGAACGGAACGATAAAAAGATATATAAAACGAAACGAAGTAATTCCGGAAGGAGAAAAGGTCTTTAATTTCCCTGATTACATTCTTTTACCGGGATTTATACAAACTCACGTTCATTTGTGCCAGACTTTATTTCGCGGACTTGCTGAAGATTTGCCCTTGCTGGACTGGCTGAGCAAAAGAATCTTTCCTTACGAAAATAATCATAACCGCAAATCGCTTGAAATATCTGCAAAAATAGGTCTTTGCGAGCTTCAGAAGACCGGCACAACCGCTATTATGGATATGGGAACAATGCGGCATCAGGAAGTGATTTTTGAAGAAATGATAAAATCGGGGATGCGAGGCTTTGCAGGAAAATGTATGATTGATACGAACGGGCTTTATCCTTCATTTTGCGAACCGTACGAGGATAGTCTTAAAACAAGCATCGAGTTTGCAAAAGCGTATCATAATTCGAATAACGGAAGAATAAAATACGCATTTGCGCCGCGTTTTGTTCTTTCGTGCAGCGAAAAATTATTGAAAGAAACTTATTCTGCTTTATCCGATTTCGAAGGTTCTCTCTTCCATTCGCATTCTTCCGAAAACAAGCAGGAAGTTGAAGAAGTGCGAAGAATTACCGGTAAAGAAAATATCGAGTATTTCAACAGCATCGGGGTGCTTGGCGAAAGAACAGTGTTTGCGCATTGCATTCATCTTAACGATAACGAAATTGAGCTTATCAGAAGCAAAAAAGCGAAAATAGCGCATTGCCCGTCTTCAAATCTAAAACTCGGTTCGGGAGTTGCAGATATTCCCGGATATTTGAATAAAGGAATAAACGTATCTCTCGGGGCAGACGGCGCTCCGTGCAATAACAATTTAAGCTGTCTGAATGAAATGAGGCTGGCTTCGCTTATTCAAAAACCTAAGTACGGATCTGCAGCAATGAGCGCGCAAGAAGTTATAAAAATGGCTACAATAAATGCCGCCGAAGCGCTGGGAATTGCAAATGAAACCGGGAGTATTGAGCCAGGCAAAAAAGCTGATTTGCTGCTGATGGATTTGAATGGAATAAATAACCCTTTAAATGATGTTGATATTTATTCGTCAATTGTTTATTCTGCCGATGTTACTAACATAAAAGAAGTAATGATTGAAGGGGAGTGGGTTATCAGTAACGGTGAATCTGTAATTTATAACGAGCAGGAGCTTGTATCGGAAGGGAAAGAGGAACTTAAAAAACTTATTGAAAGAAAAAACACGAGGTAAAAAATGGGGAATATTTTATTTGCAACAGGAAATAAAGGCAAAGCCAAAGAAGTAAAACAAATATTCAAAAATTCGGGTTTCGATATTTTGTCGCTTAGCGATATAAACTTTAAAGAAGAAATTATTGAAGACGGCGAAACATTTGAAGATAATGCTTTTATCAAGGCAAAAGCAATTTACGATAAATTCAAAGTGCCTGTAATTGCCGACGACAGCGGTCTGGAAGTTGACCAGTTAGGCGGCCGCCCCGGAATTCATTCTGCAAGATATGCCGGTGAAAATTGCACTTACGACGATAACAACAGAAAGCTGCTTGACGAGCTTAAATTTTTTGATGAACCTCACCCGGCAAGATTTGTTTGCTGCGCAATTTATTACGACGGACAGAATAAAATTGTTGAAAACGGGGAGTTGAAAGGAAATATTATAAGCGATAAAAAAGGCGATAAAGGATTCGGTTACGATCCTGTTTTCGTTCCTGAAAATTACGATAAAACATTTGCAGAATTAGAGCTCGAAGAAAAAAACAAAATAAGCCACCGCGCCGCTGCATTCAAAAAATTGATGGAGTCTCTTGTTAAAAAAATATCTTAAATATAAAAAAGCCGGATTATTCGCATTGATTTTATCCGGCATGATTATTACTTCCTGCAGTCCCGAATCAAATCCTGCGGAAACTGAAGACGACGGGAAAAACGCCGAAGATTTTTATCCGGGAAATACCGGCAGCAGCTGGACTTATTCTATTGAAAAGACTAATGAAGGCAGTGATAATTTTTTACCGGCAGGAACAAAAGTCATTAAGTTCAATGATGTAACTTCTTCCTCAGGTATCGATAGAATAATTCAGGAAGAAACTATAACTTTTAACAGCAATGTTATATCTTCGCTTACTGCGGTTGTGCGCCGCACAGCCAAAGGGCTTTATATCGATATCGATTCTGCGGAAACAGCTGGTTTTATTCCCGATTCGCTTTTAAATTCTTATCCCGATTATTTAGGATTGAGAATTGACAGTGAGGCGCAAACCATTTCGGTGCCTTTTTTTATAGGAAAAAACTGGAAGGTATTTGTGATTAGCGTGCTTACAAAAGCAGGGAATGTTGATGCTTTTAACATAAAAGCAAATATCGAAGGAACGGAAAATATTTCAGTATTAAATAATATAAAAGAAGCGCAAAAGATAAAATGCACCGTTACTTTCCGGATACCCAAAGAAACTACGGGAACTCCGGAATTTACGACGAGAACTTACACCGCGTTTTATTGGTATGCCGAAGGAACAGGGCTTGTCAGATACGAAGGCAATGCTTTTATATCGGGCATATTAAGCGGCTCTTCTATAAATATTGCGGATACAAATAAATCGGTAAGGCAGATTTTAACAAACTGTGAGATAAAAGAGTAAAGAAAAACGAAGAACTCAGACAGGAGAACGCCGTACCAAACGGCAGGCAGGCAGAGGGTATAGCGCATAGCGGAAGCAGGGTACACGGTGAAGGGTACAGGGTTCAAAATTCTTACTCTTGAAACTTACTCTTACTCTGTATTTTTGCAAAGCGCACTTTTCTGTTAATCCCGAAGGGATGCTATATTTATAACCTGAGTTCGATATAAAAAAAACAAATAAGGAA
>JAAYAN010000117.1 GCA_012719345.1 Ignavibacteria bacterium
GAATTTATTATATATCTATGACGTCTTCCGGTAAAAATGAAATGAAAAAAGCTGTGTTTGTAAAATAATTAAGAAGTAATAATTAAAAATTAAGAATTATTGTTTACCCCGATTGCATCGGGGTTTTTTATTTGTACAACGACTAACAGAGTCGTAGCCCGAATACAAAAAATTATTAAATCTTAATTAAAAAAGTTCGCTGAAAACTAGGGCTTTTTTGTTAATCCCATACATATTTCCAGGAATTATCGGGCTGTCTTTTCCAGATTGTATGATATATCCCTTTGTATTCGTTTATTTTTCCGTCAGAGTTTTTAATTCTCCAAATATATTTCCCATACGAATAGGCAAGGTTCCCGCAATCCGAAACATCAATAAAATCCGGGTTCCAGCTTACTTCCGCATTAGTATTGTTACTCTCTTGATAGAACTTCAGAATATTATTTTTCCCTGTAATCAGAGAATCATTTCCGCGTAAAATAACAGCATTTTTATCTGCAAAAAAATGAAATGCTTCGGCAACACCTTTATCTTTTGTCATTTTTTCAAAAGCTTTTTCCGTATTTAAGATTTCTTCTTTTATTAATTCCTTGTCAGGCATTTTTGAACATCCTGCAAAAACAGCGAATATTAATAAAGCCACAGTTAAAGGAAAAAATCTAATCATTTTTTCAATCTCCATAAATTTCAAACTTATTTAAGAAGCATAATTTTTGAAGAAGCAATTATTTTCTTGTTTGCAAAGAATGCAACATTATAAACACCCGATGCTGTCAGATTGCCATTATTATCCTTGCCGTCCCATTCTATAACACCCGATTTTGCAGGATTCAAATATGTTTTAACTGTTTTGCCGGAAATATCGAAAATTTCAATTTTTTCAAAATCCTTTGAAGGGATTGAATACTCTATTTTCAGACTGTTATTAAAAGGATTAGGGTAGCTGTTTACTTCAATTTCAAAATTTTCTGGTTTAGATAGTTCAACATCAAAAGGAACATCATTCTTAAAAATAAAATGGCAGATTGATAAAGCCGGTAAATGATAGCTGAAGGAATTATCTGTAATATTTACTACATCCGGCAACTGTCTTATCGAACTTTGAGTTCCATCAAGACACCAAACTTTCCCATCGAATATTTGAGAACTTTGGTTTATGTTAAAATTTGCTGTGGCAGTTTCTGAACTTTTATTAATGGTTATAATATGAAATTTATTATCAAGCGAAGAAATTGAAGAATATACTGAACTATTAACTGAATCACTTGTTACTGACGGAACGTAAAGATTTCCGTAAACAGATTTGTTCCCGTCGTAATTCCTGAATATTTTGTATCCCTCATATATATAACTTGAATTTTCATTTCCTGCCCAGAAAGATGCAGTATAGACATCATATTTTCCGAAGATACCAAGTACATCGGCAGTAGCAATTGCCCCGGAAATATTATCTTCTCCGCCGTAAGTGAACTCGGTAATTGCTATTTTTGTGTCCGGGTAATATTTATCTATTGACTGTTTAACTTTTGGCAGTAAGGGAAGATAATCTGAAAAATACTGACCAATCCAGCTATTCTCGGTATAATTATTATCCCATAACGAACGCGGCGCTTGTAACCGGGCCGCAACATCATTTGCGGAATTTGATGTATTATCAGAAATTCTGCTGTCTCCTTTTGCTTCAGGATACCAATGAAGATCAAGCACATCAAGGAGCCGTTTGCCGTGATCGGTTTCTGCTTTTTTCATCTTTTCCAGGTAATAATCAATAAACCAGTCATAATCCTTTTTATTCGATACTGTCTGCCAGTCCGGTGCATCCTGTAAATTGTAATATGCGCTGAATCCATAAAAAACCGGACCGAATATTTTTGCCCCGGCATCTACATCTTTTACCGCCATAGACAGTTCGATTCCGTTATTTACAACTTCGTTGCAAGTTGCTTGTGCCGGATGCAGACGCGGATGCGTGCTTGGCCAAAGAGCGGGTTCGTTATCCAAACAGTATGCAAAAATTCCTGTTTCACTGCCGGCATAACCAAATTCGTTTACCAGATTGTTTACTAATTCATCCATATAAACATAATTGTCGGTTAAATCGGGATTCAAAGAAAAATCGCTTCCTTTAACGGAAACAGCTTGATTCCATCTTGAAGAAGGAGCTGTCTGTCCTTCTGCAACCGTTCCGTTTTTATCCTTTGCAACATAACCTGCCATCTGAAGAGTTATTAAAGAATTTGCTCCTTGTGAAAGTGAATTTTCGTGATGGCTAATCATTACTGAAGCCGGAACATTGCTTTCACTTTCAATCCCCATAACCCATGGTAAATAATTATCGCTCGAGTTATTATAGTCAATTCCTGCGTGCGAAGCATTATTTTCCCAGTTGTAACCGGTCAGTCTGTTCCCTCCGATACGGAAAAACGTGTTGTTAACATCTTCGCCTGACTGGTTTGTCCCGTAAATATAAGGACTTATTTCCCGGAGCGAATCGGTAACTGAAATATTAAAATTATATGACTGTCCGTAAATGCTTACAGACGTTATCAGCAAAAATGCAAGAAATATTTGTCTCATTTGAAAACCTCTTTTGGAAGTTGAAACTTTATATTTAAAAAATTCTTGTTATTAGAAAATAATAATATTTTTATAAATTTGTTTAACAAATATTTGGATTACAGAAATATGAATAAAGATGATTTTTATAAACGGCTGGCGCTGCTTAATCAAGCACACAAAAATCTTATTACGCGGAAAAATGAAAAAGAGGAACCTGGAAATGGAATTTACGACCGTTACAAATATCCGGTTTTAACGGCAGAACACACTCCGCTTTTCTGGCGGTACGATCTTAATCTTGAAACAAATCCTTATTTGATGGAAAGGCAGGGGATTAATGCTGTTTTTAACGCAGGCGCAATGCTTTTTAACGGAAAATATATTGTAATGGCGCGGGTTGAAGGAACCGACCGAAAATCTTTTTTTGCGGTTGCCGAAAGTGATAACGGAATTGATAATTTCAGATTTTGGGATTATCCTGTAACTTTGCCCGAAACAAAAGACTCTGACACAAACGTGTACGATATGCGATTAACGCAGCACGAAGACGGATGGATTTACGGCTTGTTCTGCACTGAAAGAAAAGACCCGGATGCAAAGGGAGGAGATACCTCTTTGGCAACTGCCTCCTGCGGAATTGCCCGCACGAAAGACCTTGTAAAATGGGAAAGACTTGACGATCTGATTTCGTATTCGGGTCAGCAGCGCAATGTTGTACTTCATCCCGAATTTGTAAACGGAAAATACGCGCTTTACACGCGTCCGCAGGATGGATTTATTGATACGGGTTCGGGCGGCGGAATAGGCTGGGGATTAAGCGAAAGTATGGAACACGCCGAAGTGAAACAGGAAATTATAATGGATAACAAAACTTACCATACAGTTTACGAAGTTAAAAACGGGTTGGGACCCGCGCCCATTAAAACTGCAAAAGGCTGGCTGCATCTGGCACACGGTGTGCGCAATACTGCCGCCGGGTTGCGGTATGTTCTTTATATGTTTCTTGCCGATTTGAAAGACCCCAAAAAAATAATTGCCAAACCCGGGGGATATTTTATTGCGCCAAAAGGAGAGGAAAGAGTGGGTGATGTTTCGAACGTAACTTTCAGCAACGGCTGGATTGAAAAACCGAACGGCGAAGTTTTTATTTATTATGCTTCATCGGATACGCGGCTTCACGTGGCAACCTCGTCAGTAGACAAACTTTTGGATTATGTTTTAAATACTCCGCCCGACGGTTTGAGAAGCGCGGCGAGCGTGCAAACCAGAAATGAACTGATAAGGAAGAACCTTGAGTATTTGATAAAATAATTGAAGAAATAACTGTTTTTAAAAAAGCATCGAGACTGTAAACGATTTTGTGTAAATGGAAAAATAAGTTAAACTAATTTATTAAATCTGTCTCCGAGATAAATAGAAAATTTAGAAAGAACAATCATACATTTTTTTAGCTAAATCTCTGAAATTAAAATAAGTATTATTATAAGGGCATCTTACAAGTAAAATTCTTAAATTTGCAGGCGGTATTTGTTTTAGTTCTCATATTGCATTTCCATCAAAACTCCGGAAAATTTTATTTTAATATTTAATCCATTTGACAAATGACATCATTTAAATTATTCTATAAAAACCAGAAATACTTTGCCTCGGCATTTTTATACACCTGTTTCAGCCTTATTTTCAGCGGTTGGGTAACTTATATTCCGCACATTGCCGAAAAAATGGGAATTACAGAAGGACGAATCGGCAAAGCAATATTTTTCTCGGGGCTTGGCGCATTTTTTATGATACGCATTGCCAAGCACATCATTAAAAAAGTCGGTGTCGGCAGAAATGCATATTTCGCGCTGTTTGCATATTGTATCGCCTTTTACGGACCTTTTCTCGCGTACGATTATACTTCGCTTTGCGTGGCTCTTTTTATTTTCGGGATGGCGGGCTCGTGTTATGCAATTTCGCTGAATACGCTTACAGCCACAATCGAAAAACAGGACGGGTTTTACGTGATGTCCGGCAGTCACGGTTTTTGGAGTCTTGGCGGAATGATAGGCGCGGCAACAGGCAGTTATGTTGCGGCAACTTTAGAAAACCCGATTTTGCATATTTCAATTCTTGTTACCATTATTCTTATAATTCAAACCAAATTGAAACACCACTATTATGCTCGTAAAAGCGACATGGTAATTGAAAAAAAACAAAAAACAAAATTATTCAAACCTCTGTTTGTAATAGCTGTTACCGGACTTGTAGTAATGGTTTCCGAAGGAGCGATTGCCGACTGGAGCGCTCTGTATCTTAAAAAAATCATAAATCTTGATGGCAAATTTCTCGGCTTCGGATATTCGGCATTTGCTTTTGCTATGATGATAGGACGTTTTTCCGGAGATTCTTTAAGCCAAAAATTAGGTTCGTGGAAGCTGATAATGTACTCAAGTTTAGTAGGAATATCCGGATTTATTCTGGTTTTAATAATTCATCCTGCCGTTTCTATTTTTGGTTTTTTTATTGTGGGATTAGGATTTTCGGTAGTTGTGCCCGAAGTTTACCGGCTGGCTTCGAGAATTGAGGGCATAAAAACAGAAGACGGAGTTTCGTTTGTTGCCGCTACTACAAATATCGGGTTTCTTTTAGGACCGGTGATTTTAGGATTTATCGCCGAATTAAAATCGCTGCATTTAAGTTTTATAATATTGACAATTTACGTAAGTTTGGCTTTTTTTATCGCGTTTGCCAAAAGCAGGAAAACTGCTGAGAATTAATTTCCGTCAATTTTTTTCGTAACAATCCTGAAAATTAAAAGTGAAATTGCCGAAATAATTCCTATAGCAACAAAATAATACCAAATAAAATGTGCATCGGAATAGTAAGCAGCTTTTTGTATTTCAGTTAGTCCCGCAGGTAAAGTTGATGGATCTGGGCAATACTTATCAAGCAAAAATCCGGAAAGTGAAAAACCGAGAACAGCCGAAACAAATGAATGAAGGTGGCTGAATCCGAGATACAATCCCTCTTCACCTTTTGGTGCCTGAAGAGAAAAATATTCCAAAAACCGGGGAGAAATAAAACATTCAGCAAGTCCTTGCAAACTAATTCCTACAATCAGCATAATTGTTAATGGATGAAAAACCAGATTGGCAAAACCAAGGGAGATTGAATTTCCGTACAAATTTTCGAGCCAGGGACCCAGCGACATAGAAAAAGCTGAAACCGGCATAATTAACATTCCAACAAGCATTGAAGTAACAGCGTGGAATTTGCGCATTAATTGCGTAACAAGAACAACAAAAACAACCACAATAAACGGATTAACATTTGCAAGCCATTCGGGTTTTGCGCTTTCGCCAATCATTCTTATAACAAACTTGGGCATAGTGGCATAAAGCTGTGCTTGAATAAGCCAAAAACCTGCAATTATTAAAGTAAGAATTATTAGGCGTGGTTTTGAAAATATTGCCTTTAATGCTTTCAATACATCTTCAAGAGTTTTCCCAGAAGCCGTATTATCAGGTTCTTTATAGAAAAACAGTGCAAATAAAAGAGCTGTAAAAGCGCAGGCAGCCGAGAAAAAGTTCACATATTCCAATCCTATTCCCTGTCGGATATAAGGTACAAAAGTTTTACCGGAAAATGCTCCGATATTTACGATCCAATAAAAAAGAGAAAAACCCCTCGCACGGCTTTTTTCTGTAGTAGTTTTTGCAACTGTTCCGGTTATCAGCGGTTTTATGAAAGAGGCTCCTACCATTAAAACTAAAAGGAAAAACAGAACGAAAACTTTCGAAGAAGTTATGCCGAGAAAGAAATATCCGGTTGTTAAAAGACTGAATGCAATTATAAGTCCTCTTTTAAACCCTATTTTATCAACATAAGCGCCTACAAAAGGAGGGAGTAAATAAAGTCCTCCGTAAAAAAATCCGACAATAATGCCTGTTTCAATATCAGGAAAACCTACAATATTGGTAAGAAATAAAGTAAGCACGATGAAAAACCCGTAATACGCTGCTCTTTCAAAAAGCTCAAGCACATTTGCAATCCAAAAATCCTTGGGAAATTTCCACGATAATTTTTCTTCGGCTGTGTTTTCGGTCATTTTGTCTTCCTATTTTTTTAAGCCTAATAATAATAATAATAATACAGTAAAAAAGTAAATCAAAAAGAATAATGATGATGGAAGATTTACTTTTAAACATCTTCCGGTAAAAAAGAAATATTATTATTATTTTTGCACAATTCAGTTGGTGTAATTTAGCATAGATTTCGGCAAAATAGTTCCTTACATTTAAACTAATATTTTAAAATAAAGGAAATTATATGAAATCAAAAAAAACATTTATCAATTATTTTATGGTGGTTGCAATTATGATCAGTTTAAATGGTACTTTATTGTATTCGCAGGAGGGTAACAGCGGCGAATTAATTTCAAGGGACAAAATTGATGATAAATACAAATGGAATCTTAAGGATATTTATCAAACAGAAGAAGAATGGCGTAAAGATTTTAATTGGATTCAAAAACAAGCCGAAGATTATGATCAATTTAAAGGAAAACTTGGCGAATCGGCAGAAATGCTTTTAAAGTGTTTAAAATTTGATGATGAAGTAAGCATTAAACTAAAACGTGTAGCTCTTTATTCTAATTTAGCAAAAGACCTCGATTTGAATGTTACTAAATATCAGTCCATGAACGATGAAGTAACAAATTTATACTCAAAATTAGGCGCTGCAACTTCTTTTATGCGCCCCGAAATTCTTTCTATTCCCGAAGAAACATTAAATAAATTCCTAACTGAGAATAAAGATTTAGGATTGTATCGGCAAGCAATTGACAATATTGTAAGAATGAAAGCCCACACGCTGCCAAAGGAACAGGAAGAACTTATGTCGCTGGTTTCACCGGTATTACAAGTTCCTTACAATACATTCAGCATGTTCGAAAACGCAGATATCGAATTTCCAAGCGTGAAAGATGAAAACGGAAATGATATTCAAATTTCGCACGGAAGATATTATGCAGCATTGTATTCGAATAACAGAGCTTTCCGTGAGAGAGTTTACCGGGGTTTTTATATTCCTTTCAAAAAATACAAAAACACAATAACTTCGCTTTTTAACGGAAATATTAAAACAAACATTTTTAATGCTAAAGCAAGAAAATATAATTCTGCACGTGAAGCAGCTTTGGATGGAAATAATATTCCTATAACTGTTTATGATAATTTAGTACAAATTGTTAATGATAATTTAGCTCCGATGCACAGATGGGCGAAAATTAAAAAAGAATATCTTAAAATAGATTCGCTTCATACCTACGATACTTATGTAACTTTATTCCCTTCTGCAAAAGATGATTATGATTACGAAAAAGGGATGGAACTAACTTTAAAGGCATTAAAGCCAATGGGCGAGCAATATATTGCCGATTTAAAAACCGCCTATAATAACAGATGGGTAGATGTTTATGAAACAAAAGGAAAGAGAAGCGGAGCATATTCATCCGGTTCAACTTACGGAGTTCATCCTTATGTTTTACTGAACTGGAACTATCAATTAAATGATGTTTTTACACTTGCTCACGAGATGGGGCATAATATGCATTCTTATTATACCGGAAACACTCAGCCTTATCCCTATGCAGATTATTCAATCTTCCTTGCAGAAATTGCTTCAACAGCAAATGAAGCATTACTGCTTGATTATTTGATTGAAAATGCAACTACAAAAAATGAAAAACTTGCATTGATAGAAAAATATTTGAATAACATTTCTACTACTTTTTATCGTCAAACAATGTTTGCCGAATTTGAGCAGTATGTTAATGAAGTTTCGGAAAAAGGAGAAGCTCTTACAGCCGAATCGCTTTGTGCCAAATACGGTGAAATTTATCAGAAATACTGGGGACCGGAAATGGTTGTTGACGAGGAAGAAACATATTCCTGGGCTCGTATTCCGCATTTCTACTATAATTTTTATGTGTTCCAGTATTCAACAGGATTTGCAGCAAGCGAAGCTTTAACAGCAAAAATTAAAAAAGAAGGACAGCCTGCAATTGATAAATACCTTAATTTTCTTAAGGCAGGACAGTCAAAATATCCGATTGATGTTTTAAAAGATGCCGGATTAGATATGACTTCTCCTGAACCGATTTTAGCCGTTGTTAAGAAAATGAACCAATTGCTTGATACAATGGAAGAACTTCTGAAAGAGAAATAATTTTTTGTTATAATGCGGGTGATGCAATGTTTGCATCACCTGCGTTATAAAAAGTGAATTTGCGAAAGAAAAATAATTTCAGACATTAAATCTTTATCTTCTTTAATCTGAGTGAATTGCTGACAACAAACACAGAACTGAATGACATTGCCAGCGCGGCAATCATCGGGTTTAGCATTCCGATTGCAGCCAAAGGAATTCCAAGCGCATTATAAAAAAAAGCCCAAAAAAGATTCTGTTTAATTATCCGGTATGTTTTTTTAGATAAATTTATTGCCCGGTAAACATTCATTAAATCACCTTGGACTAATGTAATATCCGCTGTTTCTTTTGCAGAATCGGAACCGGTTCCCATCGCAAAACTTATATCGGCTTGCGCAAGCGCAGGAGCGTCATTTACGCCGTCGCCAGCCATTCCGGTAATTATGCCTTTTTGTTGAAATGATTTTATTTGATCTAATTTATTTTCCGGCGGAACTTCTCCCAAAAAATTTGTAATACCTGCTCTTTTTGCAATCGATTCGGCAACAAGATTATTATCACCAGTCAGCATAAAAACATCAATTCCGCTGTTAATAAGTTTTTTTACAGCCTTTTCGGAATTATCTTTAATCGGATCTTCAACGGCAATTATACCTGCAAGTTTACCATTAATTGAAGTGAAAACAACGGTCTTTCCCCACGCAGAAAGTTTTTCAGCTTCCGGAATTAAATCTTCAACCGAAACATTGTTTTGCTTCATCAGTGTTTCATTTCCGCAAAGAACGTCTTTATCGTCGATTTTCCCTTTTATTCCAAGTCCCGGAATCCGTTCGAATTTTTCCGGCATTTCGAGAAGAATATTTTCGGAATTTGCAAATTCGATTATTGATTCGGCAACCGGATGTTCCGATTTTCTTTCCAACGAAGCACACATTCTTAAATGTTCATTCTCTTCTATAACCGAAAATACATTCGTAACCAGCGGTTTTCCTTCGGTAATTGTCCCTGTTTTATCAAGAAACAAAGTTTTTATCTTGTGAGCTTTTTCAAGACTTTCGGCATTCTTTATTAAAATTCCCTGCGTTGCTCCTCTGCCTATTCCCGTTACAATTGCAGCCGGTGTTGCAAGTCCCAGTGCGCAGGGGCAGGCAATTATTAAAATCGCAACAGAACTCATTATTGCCAGACCGAGATCATTTGTCCCGGAGAATAAAAGCCAGCCGGCAAATGAAAGCACAGAAACAGCCATCACAATCGGTACAAATATACCCGAAATTTTATCGGCAAGTTTTTGTATGGGAGCTTTCGAACTCTGAGCAGATTCAACAAGTTTTATTATTCGTCCAAGTACAGAATTATCACCAGTTTCAGTCACTTCAAAATAAAAAGACCCGTTTTTATTTATTGTTCCACCGGTAATTTTATCGCCTGGCTGTTTCGCGACAGGAATACTTTCGCCGGTTAAAAGCGATTCGTCAATTGTACTTATTCCGCTGGAAATTATTCCGTCTGCAGGAATTTTTTCTCCCGGTCTGATAATAACCGTTTGTCCGGGTTTCAGACTTTCAATTTTTACTTTTTGCTCATTTCCGTCAAAAATTACATTTACCTGCAAAGGTTTAAGTTCCATCAGCTTTTTAATGGCATCGTTGGTTCGGTTTTTTGCTTTTTCTTCCAGCATTTTACCCGATAAAATAAGCGTAATAATTACCGCTGCAGTTTCGAAATACACATCAGGAAAAATTCCCCGATTTAAAAGAATTTGAGGGAAAAGTGTGTTAAAAACGCTGAAAAGATAAGCAGAACCGGTACCTATGGCAACAAGCGAGTTCATCTCGAAACTTAAATGTTTCAGGTTTTTGAAAAAAATTATAAAAAACCTTCTTCCGGAAATAAAAATTACAGGTGTAGTTAAAATCAAAAGGATGTAATTAACTGCATTATTTGAAAGAGGATAAATATTATCAAGAATTCCAAAGTGAAAAAGCATGCTGATTATAAAAACCGGAACGGTTAAAACCGTCGATAACAAAAGTTCCTTTTTAAGTTTGCCGCTGTCTTTTGGTAATACGGCCTTTGTTTCATTTTCATCTGGAATAATAAGCTCGTAGCCGTAATCGTCAACAGCTTTTTTAATTTGTAAAATATCAAAATTATCATTCTCAATTTCGAAATAAACCTTTTCGGAGGCAAAGTTTACCAAGGCATTTTTTACACCTGAGAAGTTTGAAACAACCTTTTCTACACGTGCAACACAACTTGCGCAAGTCATTCCTTTTACAGGAAGATTAAAACTTTTCATTTTGTTATCTTATATCCGGCTGTTTTAATTGCGTTTTTTATTTTTTCTAGTGCTGTTTTTGCAGGATTGAAAATAATTTCAGCGCTGCCAAGGTTTACGGTAAATTTTTCAAGCGGAAGTTTTCCAAGCTCTTTCTTAATTGCGTTGATACAATGTTCGCATCCCATTCCTTCAATTTTTATATTTATTTTTTCCATTTGATCTTTCTGTATTAAATATTACAAAACAAATATATTCTGTCTTTTGTTCAAAGTGAAATTTCCTAAATATATCACATCACATATATCTTTTGTGAATATTAAATAATATGTATAATATTCGATAATCTTTTAAAAATATATAATAGGATTTTTATGAAATTTATCAGCCTTTTACTACTACTTTTTTTATTTTCAAGTTTGAACTTCTCTCAGAAAAAAGCTTTTGAAATTGAAGACTTATATAAAATTAAAAATCTCAGCGGAATTTCGGTAAACAAGGAAGGAACGAAATTACTTTTTACTGTTTCTGCCTATTATCTCGAAAAAGGGAAATCAGAAACAAATATAAATCTGCTTGATATAAAAACGGGCGAAATAAAGCCGCTTACAAATTCAGAATATTCAAGTGTTTCGCCGGTTTTTTCGAATGTCGGGAAAGGTATGTTTTTCCTTTCATCAAAAACAGGAAGTATGCAGCTTTTTTATTTGCCCTTTAAAGGCGGTGAAATTGAACAGGTTACTGATTTTTACAGCGGAATATCCGATCCTAAAATTTCTCGTGATGGTAAGTTAATTGTATTTTCGGCAAATGTTTTTCCGGAATGCGGCGAAGATTTTGAATGCAGCAGAAATATCCGCGAAAATCTTGATAACGGACCGGTTCAAGCTTACATGGCGGATTCTTTGATGATAAGGCATTGGACAGATTATAAAGACGGTTCGTACACTCATATAATTACTTTTAATTTAGAAACCAAAACCTATAAAGATATTACTCCGGGATATTGGGATTCACCAGCCTTTACTGCCGGCGGAGGCGGAGAGTTCGATATTTCGCCCGATTCAAAGGAAATTGTTTTTACTTCAAAAAGAGTTGATGATCCCGAATACTCAACCAATGTTGATATTTTTATAGTTAATATTGACGGTACCGGTCTTAAAAATATTACGCATCAAAATAAAGCTTGGGACAGCGAGCCGAAGTATTCGCCGGATGGAAAATATATAGCTTACAAATCCCAGAAAACACCGGGATACGAATCGGACAAAACCGACTTAAATATTTATAACCGGAAAAGCGGTAAAATACAAAAGCTTACAGAAAAATATGATTATATTGTAAACGAAATATTGTGGTCATCAAATTCTAAGAATATATTTTTTTCTGCCCAGCAAAAAGGATATTTCCCAATATTTAAATGCGAAATCCGAACGGGTAAAATAAGCAGCTTAAC
>JAAYAN010000118.1 GCA_012719345.1 Ignavibacteria bacterium
AATGTTCATTAACTTTTTATACAAAAGTGACAGAGTATTTTGTTGATGTTTTTGATGCTTCTGATTTAGATAATAAGTTACGCACTATTAAGAGAGCTGCTTTTGGAAATCAATCCTATGCTTCAGTTGTTCAAAAGGAAGGAGTACAAAAAGGCGGAGGCAGTGGAACTGCATATCGAGCTACATGGGAAATTGTTTCCAGAATAAATGTAATTATCTCAAAATTACAAGGCAACAAAATTGAAACAACTCTAGGTTCAAATAAAAAAATTCACAAAACCAATTTCGGTGGTTGGAATTTAAGTAATAATCATATTATTGATTCCGAATCCCAAGTAGTGAATTTTGGTACCGGTGAAGTAATTAAGAATAAATTAACACCAATTTCATTAAAATCTATGTCAGCAAATATTGCTAATCCAGATGGACAAACAAATTACTATTACATATATGATATTGCTTCTGGAAATGATGGAAGTATATATGTTTGCGACTGGAATGGTATATTCAGAAACAAAAATGGAGTTTCTGAATATATTGCTTTATATGATTCAAGTGGAACTGGTGGAGGTGGAGCATGCAGTGTTGCAGGTGCCAGCCCAATCAGATTAAATACTATTCAAGAAGATACTGGCGATGCAGTTATTCCATTTAGACAGGTTGATAATATTACTGTCGATAATTATGGAAATATATATGCAGTAAGCTCGGCATATAACTGTATTTTTAAAATTACCCCAAATGGTGAAAAGAGTATTATTGCAGGAACAGATTCAAGCGGATACTCAGGCGATGGAGGTTTGGCAGTAAATGCAAGACTTAACTGGCCAACAGGAATTGCAGTCAGCTCTTCAGGTGATGTTTATTTTTCTGACTTTAATAATTCTGTAATCCGTAAGATCACAAATGACGGATATATTTATACTATTGCAGGCAATGGCGTATATGGAGATAGTTCTGATAATGTATTTGCAATAGGAGCATCATTAATGTATCCTTACGATTTGGTTTTGGCAAAAGATGGAACATTATATTTTACTGATATTGACGCTAATAAAATAACAAAGCTTACAACTGATGGATATCTTCATACTGTTGCAGGCGGCGGTTCAGAAGAAAATTATGGAAGCGGAAGTTATTGTAAGGATATTTATTTGAGAAGACCAAATTATCTTGGATTTGATAAAGAAGAGAATTTGATTTTTACATGTAATTATGACCGAGATATTCAGGTAATAAAGAATGATTCTATTTATTTTATTTCAGGAAGTACCGATCAATTAAATGATAATTATAATCCATTTCGAAGATATAATGAATATTATCAAAATCTTATTATTGATCCCAAAGGCAATATTTATTCATACAATTTTTATGATGGCATTATTAAAATCACACAACCATATGATTATGCTGAAACAAAACAAATGATTTCCCCTGATGGAACAACTAAATTTACTTTTGATAAAAAACTAAGACATATTGCAACATACGATTTACTTACAAATAATCGTTTGCTGAAATTTAACTATTCTGATAGTTTGATATCCTCCGTTGTTGATATTGACAACAAAATTACAAGATTTGAGCGGGATAATCAGAAAAGGATAAAAGCTGTTATCAACCCTTTTGGTCAAAGATATGATATTTTGCTTGATGACAATGGTTATATTTCAGGTATTTCTAACCCTGCCGGTGAAACAACACAGTTTGAGTATAACGATAAAGGATTGTTAACAAAAAAAATTGAGCCGAAAGGAGGAGAACATACTTACATATATGATGATATTACTGGTGAACTTATCCAAGATATTAATCCTGCCGGTGGCTACACTTTGCTTGAGGATAGAAAATCTAGGAAAGAAATTACAAAAACCACCGCTATGGGCAGAAAAACAGTCTATACTAAAGGTACCGGTTCATATTTAAAAACCAAATTTGAACGGAAGTATATTACAACACAAGACGGTTTAGTTACTGAAATCCAATACTGGCCTAATGGAATTGAAATAAGCAAATATCCTGATGGAGTTGAAACTAAAACTGTTTCAGGACCAGATCCCCGGTTTGGAGGAGAAGTTTCAATTTTAAGGGAAATGGAAATATCTCTTCCTTCAGGTTTGGAATCCAGATTATACCATAATTATATAGTAAGTCAAATGACCGGCGACAAAGTAACCGGTTTAACCGATTCAACAATATTTAACGGAAAACTAAGCCTTAGCATTTACGACGGCAATCAGCGGAAATACACATCTGTTTCGCCGATGGGTAAAGAAAGCTACTCATACACAGATACGCTCGGCAGAGTAACACAATCAGTTGTGCCGGGGATAAATGCAGTAAATTACAACTACAACAATCTCGGCTTCCTTACATCCGTAAATCAGGGAACTCGGACTTCTTCATTCGATTACAACAGTAAAGGCTGGCTTGAAAAAACAACCGATCCGCTGGGAAGAGAAAGCTTTATGTATTATGATTCTGTTGGACGGGTAACCCGGCAGATTTTGCCGAACAGCGAGGAAATACTTTACAGCTACGACGCCAACGGAAACCTTACAAGCTTAACGCCTCCGGGCAGACCGGCGCACACGTTTACGCACACTGTTGTTGATCTTGTAAACGGATACGCTCCGCCTGCAACGCCTGACAGCGCGGGCGGTACCGCTTATGTTTACAATCTTGATAAACAGCTTGTAAAAACAATTCTGCCGAACGGCGATAACATAGATGTTGTTTACGACACAACCTCCTGCGGTTGCGGCGGCTCGGATAGAATAGCCTCGGTGGTTTACGATCAGGGCGCGGTAAATTATAATTACGACCCCGCAACAGGCAATTTAACAAGCGTTGTTTCGCCCGATTCCAATGTTACAAGTTTTATTTACGACGGCTCGCTCGTAACAAGTTTAAGTCAGGCAGGAATAGTAAACGGATCAATCAGTTCTGAATACAACAACGACTTTGCAATTACCAATACAACTATTAGCAATGATCAATCAATAGCTTTTTCTTATAACGATGACGGACAGTTAACTGCAGCCGGAGAATTAGGATTAGAATACAACACAACAAACGGAATGTTAACCGGAACTGAACTCGGTAATGTTACAACCGAAAACACATACAACCAGTACGGCGAAGTAACCGGCTACATTGCAAAATATAACGGAAACACGATTTACAGCGAAAGCTATACTCTGGATGCAGCGGGAAGAATTACAGCAAAAACGGAGACTGCAGACGGGAGAACGGAGACCGAACAGTACGTTTATAACACGATAGGTTATTTAACCGAGGTAAAGAAAGACGGAACGACAGTTTCAAAATACGAATACGACCAAAACGGCAACCGCACAAAATACATTGCAAATGGTGATACAACACTTGCCGTTTACGACGACCAGGACAGGCTATTAAGCTACGGCGATAAACAATATACCTACAACGCCAACGGAAGTCTCACCTCTCAAATCTTCCGCCACGGCGGACAAGCCGATACTACGAGGTACGAGTACGACAACTTTGGTAATCTTCGTACAGTAATAAAAGCAGATAGCAGCATAATTGAGTACAAAATTAATGCAAGCAACCAGCGGATAGCCAAAGTAAAAGATGGCGTAATTGAGAAAAGATGGCTATATTCGGGAGGTTTATTACCGGTAGCAGAAGTTGACAGCGCCGATGAAATAAAAGTTCTTTACGGTCCGGGTTACATTGTAAAAAATGATACAACTTACAGAGTAATTACAAACCACCTCGGCTCTGTAAAACTAATTGTAAACGCAAGTACCGGAGAGATAGTACAAAACATTGAATATGATGAATTTGGCAACATAACAAGTGTTCTTAAAAACAATGAATTTATTGACTTCGCTTTCGCTGGAGGATTATACGATTCTGAAACCGGCTTAACTCGTTTTGGTGCCCGTGACTACGATGCAAGCATTGGAAGATGGACAGCCAAAGACCCGATAGGTTTTAATGCCGATAATAATTTCTATCGTTATTGTTATAATAATCCAATTAATTTTATAGACCCTAGTGGTTTTGCACCAGGTGATTGTTATTCAACTATGGACTTTGCAGCAGCACACGCTTTACAAGATATAAATTGGAAATCAATACAAGATGATTTGGAATACGGAGGTTGGATTTATTCGAATCCAAATGGTTCATATACATATACAAGTCCAGTCAAAGGGAAACAACATAGTATTCCAGCAATGACAATGATAAATGGCTTAGACCCAAATCGCAAAGATCAACCTGTGGCATTTTATCATACACACGGTAAAAAAAGCAAAGGGTACCAAGATGAATCTTTTTCAGGAAGACCTCTTCATAAAAAAGCAGGAGATATTGATTTTGCAATTAGATATACTAATGATGCTGTGGCTTATTTAGCGACACCAAAGGGAGTATTGAAAAAGTATGATGCTGGTGTTTATGGGGGAAAACAGACAAATTTACATTATGCCAAAAAAAATGAAGGAAAAGTAAAATGCGACTGCAAATAAAAAATAAAATTATAATTATATACATCATAAGTTTTATTTTCTCTTGTCAGGAAAAAGAGAAAATAAATTATATGAACAACGAAAAAATTGAATTATTTAATATTGTGTTGCAAAAAGCTGATAGTTTAAACTATAATATTGATTCGATTACGGTAACAATTGATCTTGCACCCACAACATTAAGTGAATTAAAGAAATATGACCCATTTGGAAATATTATTTCGGATGACAAAGAAAATATTTTAAAAGAAATGAATATTCCTTTTTATATTGCTGATATTTCAAAAATTAATTCTTTAGGTGATGGGCTCGAATTATATATATCAGAAGATTTAAGGAAGGTAAAATATTTAAGATATAAATAGCTTTATTATATAAACAGTTTATGAATTTTGTTCGTTGTGCTAGTTGATGTAACCGGAGAGATAGTTCTTTCAAATTGTGGAGCCTGTCCCGATAGGCGAAAGCCGTATCGGGAATGAATTTGGTAACATTAGTTCTTTACTTAATGAAAACAGCTTGCCCGCCGCAGTGAAGCGAAGGAGGGAGTTTACGGATTTTGCCTTTGCCGGCGGTATTTACGACAACGACACTAAGCTTGTACGCTTTGGCGCCAGAGATTACAACCCTGAAATAGGCAGGTGGACAGCCAAAGACCCCATTGGTTTTGACGGAGGACAAAGTAACTTTTACGAGTATTGCTTGAATGACCCGGTGAATTATGTGGATTTGGAGGGGTTGCAAAAAATATCAAAATATACAATGAGCATATTAAACTATATTAATGCTGGAAGATTAGTCTCTCAATCCGCAATTAAATTAGTAATTGCTGCGGGTGCCGCTGAAACAGGAATTGGAGCACCTGCTGCTACTGTTATGGCAGGATCTGGCTTGTGGAATCTACAAAGTGCTATGGCTGCCGAAAGAAGAGGAATTAAATTATGGCTGGAAGCCGAAAAAAGCACTGATGATGGATGGGAATGGAAAAATTTCAACGGAATACTTCCTTTTGGAACTGAGTATGACGACCCTTGTGAACCAAGTATATTCGAATTCTGGGGGAATAAAGGCAAAACTTGGTTTTTAGAAAACCCTATTAAGCTTTTTGAAGAAATTGGTACAATGTTATGACACAATCTATAATAGAATCATTATTCTTTTTAATCGCAATAATATTTATTATTTATTATACTTTTATTTTTATTAGGAGTAAAGAAAAGTTTCATAAGAAATTATTGAAATGGATTAAAGAGATTATAGATGCATTATTTGGAATTGGTTAATCTAATTAACAGATATAATTGCGACTACAGGTGTAAAAGTACAAAACATTGATTATAGCCTGTCCCGATAGGCGAAAGCCGTATCGGGAATGAATTTGGCAACATAACAAGTGTTCTTAAAAATAATGATTTTCTTGACTTCGCATTCGCTGGAGGTTTATACGATTCTGAAACCGGTTTAACAAGGTTCGGCGCACGAGACTATGATCCTGAAATTGGCAGATGGACAGCCAAAGACCCGATAGGTTTCGGCGGCGGGCAAAGCAACTTTTACGAGTATTGCTTGAATGAACCGATTAATGCGGTGGATTTGAGTGGGTTGCAGTCCACGCAAGTTCAAGGAGGATTTGGGGGCACTCTTGCAGCATTCGGTGGAATACATGCAGAAGTAAATGTTGGAATATCAGTTGATTGGAGTGATTTATTAAATTCAAAATTCTATCTTAATGGAAGTGTATCATTAATGGCAGGTATGGGTGCAGGAGCTAACGGAGGTTCTCAATATTCAATTGGTTATAGCAAATCACAAATGGAATCAGGAGCCTCAGGAAATATGATTCTTCATGGTGAGGCTGATCTTGGTGCTGGTGCTACTATAGGAGCTTCTACAGATGTATCGTTAAATCTCGAACCTTGTAATGCATCATTTTCTGGTGCAAGTGGTGCTGTTAGTGGTAAAATTGGTGGTGGCTATATTGCATATGTTGGTGCAGGTGTTGGTATCACGGGAAACGTATCATCTCCAAGTATAAGAGATATGTGGAATTGGTATACAAGTCTAAATGCTAATTTTAATTCATGGCGAAGATAAAATAAAGGATTTAAATATTTTTGTTCTAAAAATATCAGCTTTAGGAAAAAATGGAAAATAAAAAAGCTTGGAAAGATTTAAAAAAGAGGCGAATGCTTTTTCTTTTAGCTTGGATTGGATGGATACCAATTGGTGGAGGGATTATTTATATAGGTTCAAGATTTATACAAAAACCTTATATTGATTATATATCGTTTTTATTATTATTTTTATGGGGTTTTTTGTTTTTAATAAGATTTGGTCTCAGATTAGCAACATTCCGTTGTCCAAATTGTAATGAAAGATTTGGTAATACTTTTACAAATCTATTTAGGAAAGAATGTATTTATTGCAAAACTGATATTTCTAAA